>NZLM01000073.1 GCA_002694245.1 Methanobacteriota archaeon | reverse complement strand
CACCCCGTGATTCCATATCAGCCATATTGTTTCTATCGATACTCAATTATTTAATTTATTTAATCTCAAATTTAAATCTTATTTGTTTGATTTTCCAATAAAAATTTAATCGAGTGAAGTTGATTTTTCGTGTTCCGCAAAAGTTACCACATTTTGAGTATGAGGATATTAGATGACCAAGTTAATGTGAAAGTAAACGGGTTAGCGACCCTTAACTTCAAAACCTCTTGACATCCATTTTTGCCCATGGTTCTGAAAGCTTTACCTGGAGTTGGGGCAGGATTAGCAAGAAAATTAACCGACCATTTTGGTACTGAAGATAGAGTACTTCAGTTGCTAGCAGATGGTCAAACAGAAATAATTGCTGAAGTTGAAGGTGTTTCGCAAAAGAGAGCAGACAACTTAGCACGATCTCTCAACGGAATCGAAGATTTCCTAGCCACATCCGAGTCTGTCAGACTACACAAAGAGTTGATCGCAAGCATTGCACAACATGCACTAAACCCGTCAACCCGCTCAAGATTGAGAAATCTAATGCCGGTAAAAGACATCAGTCATCGCAGAAAGATAATTTCACAAGCAATGGATTGTGACTATGAGATTAGGAATTTACGAATTCCATCAGAGGTGGAAAAAAACTACGACAGAGTAATTGTATCAAAGAATCCAATCGATGAATTGAAAAGATTTTGTAGGGTTCTAACACCATCTGAACAGGAAACATGGCAGGATTACAAGGTCTTCAAATCTGTAACTTGGGTTGGCCCTGACGGCCCGCAACAGACACCTGAGGGGTGGCTAGTAGTACCTGAATCATCAACTGTAGACATGATACTGCCAGAGAAATGTGTAGGTTGGTTTGAGCACAACAGACAATCACTAGAAATCCTTACCTCCCTACCACAAGGTGATGGGTTTTTTGAGCACTTTGACGAAATCAGAATGCCACAATTAAGAGATCTGTTGGATGAGATGGAAAATGAAGCAGATGCAGAAGCAATTGCCTCTGTAAGAGACAAACTATGGCCTCTTGCAAAGGAACTGGAAAAAAGAATTCACAATGAAGTTGACCAAGCAATGCAGGATGTTAAACTCGATTTGTCAGGCTCTGACATGCTCGAAGCATTAGCAGATGCCGCTTCTTTGCAGAGAAGACTGGCACAGAAAACCAGCGATGCAATTGAGCAAGCTATTGAAACTGCAACAGACGAAATAGCAACCCTTCTAACTAGTGTTGGTGTTCGATGCCCAAGAAGTATATTCAAGTCCGAATGGCCAACTAAAGTAGACAGAACTACTCTTGATGGCATTGACTCGCAGCTAGAGGAACTTTGGAAAACAACACAATCTGACCGGTTAATTTCGTTAGCTAGAAGGCTAGCACCTATGAAACCAAAATGTGAAAAATCGCTCAGGAAATTGGTCGAACTCGACCAATGGCTAACCATTGGACGGTGGGCAAAGAGTGTTGATGCAAGCATGCCAGAGATGTGTGATCACGGAATCGAGATTAAAGATGGAAGGCACTTATTGATTGACGGCACTCCTGACCCTGTGGACTACGGAATGGGAAGATGTGCGAAATCTGGTGACCAACAATCGATCGCTCTGTTAACTGGAGCAAATAGTGGTGGAAAAACAACCATGCTTGAACTACTTGCACATTGTACGATACTTGCACATATGGGGTTACCTGTCCCTGCAAAGATAGCAAAGATTGGTAGAATTGAATCATTACATGTATTGGCCAAAGCCGGCGGAACACAATCTGCAGGTGCTTTAGAACAAACCCTACTGCAGTTAGCACAAGTAGTATCCAACGATGATTCAAAGTTGATTCTTGCTGACGAATTAGAAGCAATTACTGAGCCGGGTGCTGGTGCAAGAATAATCGCAGGAATGTTAGAAGCGGCAGAGTCTCACGAAGGAACATGCATGTTGCTAGTTACACATTTAGCACCTTCAATAATCAATGCAGCAGGTAAAGAATTGAGAACCGACGGAATTGAAGCAAGAGGTTTAGATGAAAACCTTGAGTTGATTGTAGACAGAACCCCGCGAAGGAATTACCTAGCAAAGTCTACTCCAGAGTTGATTGTCAGAAGACTAGTAGAGAGATCAGATGGTGAAGCAAAGGATGTTTTCAAGTCAATACTTGGACGATTTTAATTAGCAGGTTCGACCTAATTCTTCGCCATATTCGATCATTGCAACTTGGAATAGATCATCACATGTTCTCTCTACAAGAGGAAGTGTGAGAGTACTAGCAGCCCAATCAATCGAGTAATCTCCCGATGCTGCTGGGCTAGGTACGTAATCTTCCCCTGTTTGAGTTACAATGAAATTTATCGATTCTCCTGCAGATAGGAACACATCCATTGGCATAAACTCCATTTCTGCCAGTACCGTGCTAAATGGAGGTATTGTAGCAACACCATCTCTTCCACCAGCATGGAATCTCAAGTCCATTACAGCATGGCCTAGGTGAATACCACTTTCATCTGTCATTTCTACGAAAATATGACCGTTGTTCGTTGTGTGTGGTGTCGCTGAGATGTGAATTGTTGGCATACCTGCAATGTAGGTGTCATTCTCAAATGGTCCATATGTGAATGTGATTGAACCCCTAGCAGGTCCCATCAATGCGCCTGAAGGATTTAGAGTATCAACTCCAATTTCTAGGTAATTTGTATCTTCTGAAGGCCAAGTAGATTCGAATCTCCACCCGCCTCTGTTGTCCTGCATTTCTACACCAAGTATTGGCGCCTCGCCTTCTCCTTTCAAGTACCAATTAAACCAGTATAACATCTCATCAGCCCAGTCCCACCTTAGTGTGTACGGATATGCTTCCTGACCACGCCCAGGACCTTGGGAACTGTGTCCTGATACTCTATCGGGGTAATCGTGTGCCCACTGTCCGGCTAGAGTCTTGATTTCAATTCCAGCATCTGCTACCTGTTGATGTATCGGGAACGCCATGTGCGGGTCTACATTCCAATCTTGCATTCCTTGGATTATGTATACTGAACCATTGTAATTGTCTAACACTCTACCCAGGAATGACCTTTCGGTCCAGTATGTGTTACCAGCAAAGTCGACCATTCCTCCCGTAAGGTAAGCTGCTGGGCCGTTGATATATCCCTCCATGTAGCCTTCACAAGCATTGTCAACATCATCTGCATCTCCATCTATTCCAAATGATCCATAAACACCGTTGTGCATGATCATTCCACGTGCTTCCATACTTCCGTTTCTCCACATCAATTCGTGAACTCCAATCAGTCCAGACATAGGGACTATTGTAGCTAGGTATGGGTTACCAAATGTTGCTGCTTGCCATGGTGTACTACCATCATATGACTTACCAATTATGCCAACCTTGCCGTTTGACCAACCTTGACTTCCTAACCATGAGACTGCAGCATCTATACCTCTTTGTTCATCTGTCCCCATCAAATCCATGCAATGATTTGACTCACCGGTTCCAAATACACTAACTTGTGCGACACCATATCCGTGAGGAACATAATTTTCGATAAGGAAACGTCCAAGCCTCTCCGCTGGCGTTAGAGCGTCTACATCACCATCATTGTAGTAAGGTCCAATCTCTGCGATTACAGGAACACGACATTCTTCTGTTAGGTTACCTGCTTCCCAATCACACCCTTCGATAACAGGCAACCATAATCCAAGATGAACAACTGCATCTCCTGTTAAACCTGCACCGCCATCAGCAGCGGTTATTGTTGGGACATCTACGTAAACGCTTCTGACCGTATCAATAGCATATGAGCCATTTACAGAGACCCTACTGAAAACATCTGAATTATCGTATATCTCGCCTGAGCGTTCCCATGGTTGAAGATACGCTGCATCTTCTTCTGAAATTTTCACTATTTCTTCTTCTCCAAAACATCCGGAGAACATTGCTGGCAGTAAAATTGCCAACATGAATAGCGACCTTTGCATGCTGCTTGGGCACATTCAGTTAGTTTTGAGGCTATCGTAATAATGGATTATTGGTTTATACCTGCAGTAGGTTACTTCATTTGCTAAGACACGCTGAGTGGATACATGCGCAGGGCTCTAATTGCACTCGTTCTGATAATCGCTCTCTTTCCTGTCACATCTACAAGCGAAACCACTAACGATAGCGGAATTGTAATTGAAGAAATTCTAGTTTCTGCCTCATCGGCAAATTACAACGGAACTGACTGGAATGGAGATGGTGACATAGGTTCTTTTTCTGACCAGTATATCATGATCACAAATACTGGCAATTCTAGTGTCGACATTTCTGATTGGATACTTGACGACACTACAGATGGAGGAAGTCCTCCCTGCCGCATAGGCTGGAACACAACAATCGATGCGGGTGAAAGCATCACTTTCTACCGTGCTAATACTGATATTGAACTCGATTACTGGGATGGAGACACTGCCAACTTAATGGATTCTGAGGGCAATTATATCGATTCAATGACATACCCAGGTGAGGATTCATGGTGGGATAAGGTCTACACTGTCGCTGAAAATGGTAGTTTGTGGAAACAAGACCCAAACCCTGCCGATAGACAGGGAACATGTTTTACAGAATCAGATAATACCGATGACACATACATCCTGCAAGGAAGAATTGTNACAATGACTGGACACANCAATGTCATAGAAAATGGAAACATAATGATCGAAGGCGGNAAAATAGTTGCTGTTTGGGCCAATGGGGAAATCCCACCCATAAATACAGACGAGGTTTCGATCTATGATACTGGTGCAACAATATATCCTGGATTGATTGATTTACATAACCACATGCATTACAATCACATTCCTCTGTGGGATTTCGATGTTCATTTGTCGGACTCCCAGAAATCTGAAGAGGGAGGATATACCAATAGATATCANTGGGGAAATAACTGGGATTACAGCCCTAGTATCACTTGGATGAAGACCAATGTCCAAGATTTCAACAGATGGGATATGTCTGCTGAACANATGAAGTATGCCGAAGTGCAAGCTGTTGCNGGAGGAGTTACTGCGGTGCANGGATCTCCNGGAAGCAGTACAGACGCATGGGATAGTATGCTATCTCGTAACATTGAANTGTACAATTTNGGTCAAGACGGCATAAGCACTTGTGCTGTGTGTGGAGCCGCTGATGCTGATTACACNGGTAATCATCTNATNTCTCAAAACCAATCAGGTTCTCTCAACGCATGGTTTGTACACTTGTCTGAAGGTGTTGACCAGAGTAGCAAAGATGAGTTCGACGCCTTGTACGAAAAAGGACTNATCATGGATGAAACTGTAGTGATTCACGGAACAGGGATGGACCAAGCTCAGTTCAATCAGATGGCAACTACAGGAGCAGGATTGGTTTGGTCTCCATTCTCNAATCTGGTCCTTTANGGAGACACAACCGATGTGGTTGCAGCTGACAACGCAGGAATCACAATATCAATCGCACCCGACTGGGGCCCAAGCGGTACNAAAAACAATCTACATGAATTGAAGGTNGCNGACATGTGGAACAGAGAGATTCTTGAAAACCATTTCACCGATTATGAGTTGGTTGAGATGGTTACTAGCAACGCAGCTGAAATCAGCAACTGGGATGGCTTTGTNGGNCAAATACANGAAGGCTTGTACGCTGATATAGTTGTGATNGATACTTTCCATGAAAACCCCTATCGTAATNTAATAGAAGCAATAGATCCTGATGTACGCCTNACTATTGTTCATGGTAAGCCAGTATTTGGTGATGTAGATTTGATGTCTGCAATGAAAGGTGATGATTGGGAATACATCAATGGATCCGGATTTAGCAAGGCTGTAGATGTTACATCAACATCTGTGGTTGATGGTATGCAAACATGGGAGGATATCGAATCAGGTTTATCGATGGCAATGCGNAATGATTTTGAAGATATCAAAGAAAATTGGAANGATGTTTCTGGCATGTCAGATTCAGAAATTCAAGATTGGCTGGGAACTAACTTTGATGGAAAATATGGAGACAATGTNAATCGNCTTTCAACTGTAGGCTTGGACCCTGTTTACACACTTGGAGATGATCGCTTCTTTGACGTCGTCAACCGATCTAGCCATGCAAATTATCACATTGACATGACTAAGTTGTATGATTACTATGATGTCGACTACGATGCTNATGGAAATAGAGCATATGTAGAGGATTCGGACTACTTGGATAATCAAACTTCAGAACCTGAGCCTGTTTTAGGATGCACTGATAGTAATGCTCTGAACTANATGTCAAACGCCAACCAAGACGATGGTTCATGTGAATTCCTAATCGAGGACGACAATAATGACAACCAACAAACTTCTGATGTAGATNATGATTGTACTGGTATCTGTGAGAGTAATTCGCAGGATAGCGCCAAATCTGANNAATCAGACCCTGTGTTTNTTTTGACTGTAGTAATGGTAATTATTTTTGCAGTGGCTATTGCTGTAATATTCATCTCCAAAGGTAAAGATGAAATTATCGAGTCTGAACTAGAGGATGAATTTGTTCCAGAGCTTCCACCATTNGAGCCGCCTAAGAATTAGGCTAAATCCCAAATTGGCCCTTCTGCAGTATCGGTTACTATTACTCCTAGAGAAGCGAGTTCATCGCGGATNGCATCTGCAGCAGTCCAATCTTTTGCAGACCTTGCTTGAGTTCTTTTCTTTAGCAAAGTTTCAACCTGATCTGCAATTTCTTTCCGTCTTGGATCTTCCTCAGGCTCTGCCAGGGCTTGCTCNCTGGTGGGTAGAACTCCAAGTACCAAACCTGCTGTATCCTCAAGCCACTCAACACAATGTTGTGCATATGCTCCAAGATCGTCACCTTCNAAGTCTCCNAGCATTTTACTCATTTCTCTAAGAGCTCCTAACACCTTAGCACAAGCCTCTCTTGAGTTNAAGTCGTCATCCATTGCTAGNGCAAATCCTTGAGCCATTTTCTCNAGTAAGCCGATACTCCTTACAAGTGGTATCTGCGAAGTTACATCTCCTTCCGGTAGAGGAGGGCAATTTACTCCTACTAACTCAAGTGCTGCTTTGTAAACGCTGACTAATCTTGCGTGGTTCTTTTCTGCATCTTTCAGCAATTGTTCATTCATATCTATTGGAGAACGGTAATGGGCATTAATCAATGAGAAACGCAAAACTAGAGGGTCAACTTTCTCAAGAATGTCCTTGATTGTCCAAAAATTACCCAAAGATTTACTCATCTTTTCTCCATCTATATTCACGAAGCCATTGTGTAACCAGTGATGAACTACTGGGGAACATCCTGTATGGCACTCGCCCTGGAAAATCTCAGCTTCATGATGCGGGAATAGTAAGTCGTGTCCTCCCCCGTGGATATCGAATTGCTCACCAAATGAATCCATTGACATAGCTGTACACTCAATATGCCACCCAGGTCTTCCTGGTCCCCATGGAGAATCCCAAGTTGGTTCATTTGGCTTTGCTGCTTTCCAAAGAGCGAAATCTTTGTGATCTCGTTTTCCAGAACCTGTTCCTTCAACTCTACCGCCTGCACCTCCTCTTACAGCATCGATGCTTTGTCCTGTGAGGACACCGTATTTTTCAGGTGCACTTTCAACGCTAAAGTAAACTCCATCCTCTGCGGCATAGGCATTACCCTTGTCTACTAAATCCTCAATGATTCGAATCATATCGTCAACGTATTCCGTGCAGCGCGGATATTTGTCTGCCCTGAGTATATTCAGCGCATCCATGTCTCTGTAATATGTGGCAATATTTTCATCGACAAGTTGCTTCCAATCTTGTCCAGTCTCATTTGCCCTGTTAATGATTTTATCATCAATATCTGTGAAGTTTTGAACGTAGTTAACATCATACCCTGAGCGCTCTAACCATCTGTGTATTAAGTCGAAAGCTAAGTAACATCTTGCATGGCCTAAGTGGCACAAATCATAGACCGTTACGCCACAAACGTACATGTTAACAACGCCAGGATTCATTGTGGAAAATTCCACTTTTTCCCGACGACGAGTATCGTGCACACGCAGAGGCATTATTCTGGTCGGATGTCACACATATATTCAAACAATGGTATCATTCGAATGCAACAAGGCGGGTACTTGCATGGATGGACTAGTCGTCGTAACAGGTGCTAATGGACACATTGGCAACAACCTGTGTAGGCAACTTTTGGAGCATGGATACAATGTCCGTGGCACCGTGCGTTCCTTAGATAAGGCCCCAGATCTCGACATGGAATTCGTTGAGGCTGATGTTCTTGTCGCTGAAGACTGGGATAATGTCTTACAGGGAGCAACTGGGTTGTTCCACCTTGCAACCATTTACGCAACCAGTGGAGACGGGCAACTTATCTTGGATACAGCAAACCATGGCACTGAGAACTTATTCAGGGCTGCTGCTAAAGCTGGAATATCTAGGATAGTCTATACTTCTTCAGTCGCAGCAATAGGCTCATCGCCAAAAGGAGTAGTAAAAGACGAGTCAAATTGGAACCAGAACTTCTCACTACCCTACACACAAGCAAAAACAGAATCAGAAAGAAAAGCGTGGAAACTCGCCGAGGAACTTAACCTAGATCTAAGAGTAATCAACCCAAGCGGAGTTCTTGGAGGCTCATTTTCAAGACCTACTCCATCAACAGATATCATCGGTGATGCAATGAAAGGAAAATACCCTGTAGTTCCTAAGATTCCACTCGCCTTTGTCCACGTTGATGATGTTGCAACCGCTCACAGACTAGCATATGAAAAAGATGAGGCAAACGGCAGATATGTATTGGCGCCACACCAAGGCGGTACAATCCATGACCTGTTCAAGAGCGCAAAAAAAATGTATCCAAAAATGAAGTTCCCTCGCTTTGGAATTCCATTGTGGATGATGCCGATTGTGGTTTTCCAAGATTGGTTAATCGGTTTATTTACAGGTAAAAGGATGATAACAAGATCTGCCGCAAAAGCATTTACCAACGGAGATTCAAAGTATTCAAACCTCAAAGCAGAAAATGAACTAGGAATGACTTGGAAGAGTTATGAGGAGATGATTCAAGATACCGTGGAGGCATATTCTTGATTGAGGATAGAATGATTGCTAGAGTAGGGTGGGTACTACCATCAATCACG
>NZLM01000072.1 GCA_002694245.1 Methanobacteriota archaeon | reverse complement strand
CGATATAACCGCACTTTGATTACAAGCGCAGCNTCTGAAATGACTTATNCAAGACCCGTTCAAATAACAANCCCACTCGCACNAGTATCGGATAATTCCTGATACTGTTCATAAATCNACAAGCAAGCAATAGACGTAATTGTTAGTTTAGAAAGTCAAACATAATTATTAACGAGATGATGGTGTTTNTNNACTTGATAGCGATGGATACTACTCGTCAAGATTTGAGGTTAACTACCATCGTGGTTGCAATTACTGGAATCATTATTTTTCTCGTAGTCAGTGCTGTANAAGAGAATTCAGTCAGGTTTAACGGATATTCTGCAGTATTGTACTGCGCAGCGATTTGCATCGGCATGCAATGGATAGGATGGGTTCCTGCATCAATCGCAAAAACGGAAAAATTCTATGATTTAACAGGAGGTCTAACNTATCTTACAGCAGTAGGATTTAGTCTATGGGCAGGGGCACAATCTGAACCACCAAGNNTGAGNGANNTGGTCGTTAGTCTGCTTGTTGTTGTCTGGTCTCTGCGCTTGTCTAGTTTTCTCTATTTTCGCATTCATCGGACCGGAAAAGATGGACGCTTTGACCAACTCAAAACATCACCGATTCGATTTCTTGTCCCATGGACTCTTCAAGGCCTGTGGGTATTCCTAACCATGCTTGCAGTTATTGTGATCAATAGCCAATCGGGCGAATCACCAGCATTAGGAATCTGGGATGCTTTAGGGCTATCAGTATGGATAATTGGATTTGGAATCGAGGTAATTGCAGACAACCAAAAAACAGCGTTTAACACAGACCCTAATAACCAAGGAAAATGGATAGATAGTGGCTTGTGGTCTTATTGTAGGCACCCTAATTATCTTGGAGAAATTCTTCTGTGGACAGGACTCGCATTAGTTGGAATGTCGTGCTTTTCTGGCCTAGAAATGGTCGCTTGGATATCGCCAGTATTCATTTACTTCTTATTGACAAAANTNAGCGGAATNCCAATACTAGATCGAAGAGGTTTNGAAAAGTGGGGAGATGATGTTGAATATCAAAAGTACAGGGAGAATACCCCAGCGCTTTTCCCAAGGCTAAATAGCAAATCCTGAAATTATACAGGTTAGCNNTATTGNAANGACTAGTTAGTGAACAAAATACCTGCAGTCGAATTAAACAGAATGTCATTCGGGATTTCAAAGCCTGCATTAACAAATGCCTGAATGATTTTTACCTCTTTCATTTTGTAATCCTCCGATGAGCGAAATGCTTCCAATGTCATTTCATCAGACCATTTTGTGAACACAATGATGCGGTCATCATCTTCAGCAAATGTAGAACCAATACAGCCATGTTCTATTGCAATTGAGAGGAAATCTACCATTGCGGNACTCATCTCTTCAGTAATTTCCCTGCTGTTTTTGTTGGTTATCCACATTCGAATTACNGATTGTTTTTGCATAGAATTACCTCATGNGNTGGCGANTTTACACTTTCCTNTCACTTANATGCNACTTTCAGGCATNCTTCCACGAAGTCTTAGCCATGTTTCAGANCCAAAGGTNAGAGCATAAAGAGAAGCAAGCCAAAGAGTAGGCCTAGCCCAATTATCTTCAGGGTTGTGAATCAGGATAACGCATAACCATCCAAGGGTTGCGAAGTCGAGAATCCATCTCATACCAGCTAAAATCTGTTTTGAATTCGACTGCATTTCTGTCAATTGGGTATCTGTCAATACTGCAGTTAATCCCCTTAACTTTGANAGAGCATTACCTCCATTCCATNTTATCCTGCCNAGTTTGAATCTATTCCACCAATCAATAAACAGGAACAGAGTTACCCAAACAACTACCACTTCAAGAAGCGGCTCTGCGCCGTATAAGTCCAGTCCATTTGACGACCAATATAGCAACCCCCAAAGCCAAGCAACAATCAGAATCTGTGANGTTCTNGCAAACTTACTCANTTTGCGTAACAGTTCAGCATCATGAGATAGGAGCATCTCAAGAGANATCACTAAACCAACGCTTAGTGTCAAAATNAAGCTGCCAGCAAGCCACCACCATTCGAGAGTAGTATCTCTCCAAGCTAGAAGTAGTGCAACCAAAGTCCAAGCCATAACAAGTGATGTTGATGCATTTACAGTGGCTTGCATCACGTACAGNGGATCTCTGCCATCCTTCAATACAGAAAGACCACCCATCAGGCGNACTTCGAATGCTGAATCATCNACGATTCCTTGTGCAGCAGCAGTCATTCCTCCAACGGATCTGAGTCTGGCAGACTCTACAATTCCCTCGGATTCTTCACCACCTTTACTCCAGGTAGAACCTCTAGCAGCAGCGGCAGCTGCNCCCTTTCCTCTGCTTCGTCCTTTTCCNGCACTTCTNGCCTTAGCCCAAGCCCTTATTTCTGCGGTTGTTACATCTTCGACCTGATCTTCATTCAATGGAGCACCATGGTCTGTGTATAGCCANCGACACTGAATNGGGACTGGGTTTGGGTCCACATCAGGAGCAACCATTTGGAATTGACCNGGGCCAAGAGTTGGGAGCTGTTTGACAAGATCTTGGTCGCCTCCACTTTCCTTCAGTAAGTGTCGCACCTTTTCAACATCTTGTGGTTGGGTAAATCTTCCAATGAAAGTTGTATTGGCTTGNGCCAGAATTTTGTAATCAACATCGGATACATTTTGTGTTGCCAACACGCAAGCAACACCATACTTTCTTGCTTGTTTGAAAATTAGTTTGATGAGATCCTTAGCTGGNGGATTNCGCGGATGTGGAGGCAAATATGGAGCGACTTCGTCCATGAAGAAAAGTAGTTTCAATTCTCCNTCAGCCGGCTGCTGAGTGAGCATCCAATCATACAGTTCTCTTGCTAATTCTTGAACAAAATATTGTTTCTGAGCCTCGTCCTGTATNGTATTCAGGTATACAATATTTAGAGGGACTTTTCCAGGCATCGCAGGCTCACAAAATGAATCAATGTCAATGGGNACACCGTTTGAAAATAANAGCTGATTTACTCCACTACTAAATGCAGAAAGCCGCCTTGCAAGNTCATTNCGAGTAGATTTTGGTAGCATTTCATCATAATCTCTCAGACCATGTTCAAACATAATTTCCTCCCACGGAGGAATTTCTGGTTTTTCTTCATCATCATCNAAGTCGANGAANGCCTCNGGATAAAGCGCCCTCGTNAAATTCTCTTGAGGCTCTCTTACAACCTTCGCTAAACCTCTGAAATCGCTAACATCCAATCCTAATCTTGTNCCGTTTACTAGAATTTCATACAGGAATGGTTTCACTACTTTGCCTTGNGTTTTTTCAACATCAAATCCGGCAAGACTGCTGAAACCTGCAGCAACCATATCCCACGCNGTNATCGCTTCTTCAGGATCTAAATCGGCAGGAGGTGATCGAAAGGGATCGATACAAAGAGGCAACCCTTTCGAGCGTAAAGGAGTCCATATTCTAACCTCCATTGTAGAAATCAGTTTCTTCATTCTAGAAACTTCACCATCATGATCTTCTAGATCATTCTCGTCAATTGCTAGCGCAAGCCTAGCAAGGTCTCCCTGCGGGTCAAGAATTAGTGCAGGGATTCCTGCAAGGGCAGCTTCTTCGATAACGGTCTTAGCCATGACAGTTTTTCCAGAGCCAGTAGACCCTAACATCGCAGCATGTCTTGCTAAAACCATTTTGTCAATTTGGATAATATCTCCATTGTCTCGCCTTTCACCTAGAAGCATTCCTTTTGCTTTGATTTTCTTTTTTGGTTTCTCTTTAGGGCTTTCCAAAATGTCGTNGACAAGGTCTCTCAATTCATGAGCCCCTTCCTCCGACATACTCGCGCCAACACAACACGCACTCTTGAGGATGACTACGCCCACTNCGTGGGCGGGACACACTCAAGGGGTCGAACCATNTCGCCGATTACATGGCAAGGATTCCACTCGCACGTCCGTACTGGGATGNTGAGTGTGAGCAAGCAGCCATTGACGCTTTGAACAGCGGAAGATGGGTAAAAGGACCGCAAGNAAAATTGTTTGGTGAAGAGTTTGCCGAGTGGTGTGGAGCCTATTCAGCAGTTCCCTGTCANAGCGGGTCTGCTGCCTTGTGGGTTGCAATGCGATTGTTAGAAATTGGNCCGGGGGATGAAGTAATTGTCCCAGGAATGTCCTTCATCGCAAGTGCAACATGTGTGAGTCTTACTGGCGCAACACCAATCTTTGCAGATATTGAAGACGATTATTGGTGTGTTTGTCCGGACGATTTGGAATCAAANATCACTCCTAAAACTAANGCAATCATNGCAGTTCATATTTTTGGCCAACCATTTTCTCCGAGNATAAGAGATATCTGCGATANGCATGGAATTCCACTGATAGAGGATGCAGCACAAGCGCATGGNGCCTCGTTAAACGGGGTTAGAGTTGGAGCGATTGGTGATTTGGCTTGCTTCTCGTTTTTTCCATCAAAAAACATGGCTGTAGGCGGAGAGGGAGGCATGATTACCACAACTCGAAAAGATCTAGCAGACCGAATGAGAAGGATTGTTGATCACGGTAGAGACGACAGTTTAGAGAGCGTTGAATTGGGTACCAATTTACGTATGAGTGAGGTATGTGCAGCGATTGGTAGAGTTCAATTAAGAAGAATAGATTCTTGGGTTGCAAAAAGAAATCAAAACGCATNAGAAATCAAACATTCAACCAANATACGGNAATCAAGCACCCACTCTTGGCANCAGCTNTGTCTCTTGTCAGATAATCCAAATGAAGTCATATCAAAATTTGACGAAGCGGGAATTGATGCTAGAGTGTACTACCCAATTCCATGTAATCGCCATCAAGTTTACTCTGAACATTTCCAGCATGAAGTCAGTCTAACAAAGTGTGATGATTATGCGCATAGACTAGTAGCCATCCCAGTCCATCCTTCTTTGTCTGAGGAAGAAATATTGCGCATCAATCAGGTCCTGAGTCCTTGATCATCATGGATAAAGAAGCATTTGACCAACCTCTCAAGTTTGTTAATTCCATTCCCAACCACGAAGGAAAATCAACAGATTGGTCAACGCTATCTAGTTCAACTTCAGCGATAATTAGTCCCGCTAGACTATCTTCAAATTCGTCGACTTCCCAAAGAAGCCCATCAGCTCCAATCCAATGGTATCTTCTTTTCTTAATCGATGGCAAATCACTCGTTGGTAGAGAGTTAAACAACTCAATTGGAATATCCCACTCAAATTCTTCAGCCATGGCTCCTGTACGCTTTCCTTTCGCAGTCAAGACGACATCATTGCCGACAACTCTCATTCTCCAGGTTGTTATGTTTGTAGGGGCTATTTCATCCCTTGCAAGTGTAATCCCATTCCACATTATTTCTCCATTATGATATCTGACGCCAGAGAAATAGCACTGAAAAATGTCAACATAATCTGAGGTCCTCCAAGGCTTTTCTTCACGACCGTCGATAAGAAAACGACGCTCGATTTCCACGCCCATTAATCCTCATCCTCGATCTTTTGAGACCTTGCTTTAGACATTATTTCCTCATCCAAGAACCAGAAAGTTGGGGTCTCAGAAATGTGCTTGTCCCAGTGTTGAACTGTTCTTGCCCAAATTTCAGAATCTGCATTCGCTTTACAGTACTCAAGAATCCAATCCATTTCACTTTGCAATTGTTCATCATCCGGACTACTTCTTTTCAGGTTTTCAGCAGTCATAGCCATATTCATCATGAACATGGGAGATAAAGCGTAAGTCCAAAACGGGTTTCTTTCAAAATCTACACTTCTTTGAGCAGTCCACAGAGAAAATACTCGGTCGTATAAATACCCAATACAGAGCACGATTAAAACAAGGCTGACGAAGATTCCAATCAGTCCGAAATATGTCGCAGGAATTCCTAGAACAGAGTTACTGAAGCACAAACCTTCGTCGCAAGAAGATGAAAACCTCCAGCTTACATATGGCCACAAAAGAAGGGTAAGAGATGACCCTAACAGCCCCATGGAAATTATTGATTGAGACTGTTGCATTCGCCAATATTGGCGCATAACCCACTTCTTCAGAGGGCTTATGCTAGAACTCGTCATCAATCACCCCTCGTTGCTGCTCATTCATATCTTCATGGGTGCAAATGATTATCAAATAGTCAAAAACTCAACCTAGAGATAATATCATACAAATCAAAACGATGAATACTGCTACACCCTTAGCATAGATGTGGCAAGAGTTGCAGTACTCGGTTGTGGTAGATGGGGTCAGAACCATTTGAAAACACTTCACAATTTAAGAAATGAAGGAATTGTCGATACAGTTCATGCGATTGACATATCAGAAATAGCAAGAGATGCGAGCACACACGCAGACCATGTTTCTGAAAAAATAGATCAGCAAGAAATTGACTTAGTAATAGTTGCAACCCCTTCAAAACTACATGCTGCCCAAGCAAAAGAGTTGATGGAAAAGGGATATCATGTGCTAGTTGAGAAACCATTGGGTTGCTGTGAGGCAGAAGCAGCACAGGTCTTAGCCTCTGCTCAAGAGAATGGTAGGATGGTTAGCGTAGGGTTGTTGCTTAGATTCCATCCAGCCGTCCAAACAGCAAAGAGAATGATATCAAATGGTAAAATTGGCAGAATAGAATCTCTTCGTTTTGTCAGAAGGACCGAAAGACCAGCGCCACATGATGGAAATGTAATAGAGTCTCTGGGAGTTCATGCGATAGACTTGATGTGTCACTTGATGAATGAATCAGAACCGAGTGCAGTAAATGTTCAAGGAGACAGAATAGATAGCAGAATAATACTTGAATATCCAATGGGTATTGAAGCATTGATCGATGTTGCTTGGGATTCTTCAGAAGAAAGAAGATTAGTCAAAATAATTGGCTCTACCGGAACACTGATTTTTGATCTAAATATACACGACAAATTAACCCTTATCACAAGTGACGAAAAGAAAGAATTCCAATGCGATTCTTATCACACTCCACTAGAGGGTGAACTAAGGCATGCTTTGGACGGAGTCAAAGCCGTAAAACGTGGTGAATCATGGTCGCCGGTGCCCGATTATGGTGCAGCTCTAAGGGGCGTAAGATGGACTGAAAGAGCGATACTTGCCATGCCAGTTTCAAGGCAAATTCAAGAGTGAAAGACCCCTCGGCGTTTACATGGCAGGAGCATCTCCGGAAGACTCTGAACCACTATTTGTTTTAGAACCGCTTCCTGAACTTCCATCTGTTATCGATTCTTTCTTTGGAGCAAACCCACTTTTGCTTATTGCAGGATTTGGAAGCATAATCTATCTTCTTACAAAATATGAAGACCCATTTACTAAATTATGGACTTCAACATTGGTATTCTCGGGGTTGAGTTTCTTTGTTACAGATTCAATGTTTTACTCTATGATTTTCGCCAGCATACACATTCTAGCATTCTTCATGGTGTGGTCTGCAATTCGATGGGATGATGTCAAACTCACACTGGGAATTGACAGAGCAAGAATCTTGTCAATATCATCATTTATTGTATGCACATGGATAATGACAATTCTTGGAACTGCGATTGGAATGCCCACAACCTCCGGTGTAGTTGTTTGCGGCTTAGCAATGGCATATGTTTGGTGGACTTACTATTCACTAGAGCCATCGACTTCGTGATAGCGAAATGTCAAGACCTACACGCCCCCACAGTGTTACATGGCAACATTCTCTAGTCACCCTGATTTACCTGAAATCTTAGAGAATCTACTCGAGGATGATGTTCACACACTCTTTCTCAAAGCAGATTGTCCACCTAGAACCAAAGCGGGCGGAATTGGTGACTTAAGGCTCGCAGATGTAGAAGGAGCTGATGACGGAGGATGGGATACTCTTAGGTTAGAGTCCCTCCAAGAAGAAATTTTGAATCTAGTTGAGGAGAATAGAGACCGATCTGATTGTTTCTTGGAAATTGACAGAAAAGGGTGCCAAGTAATCCAACTGGGAGATTTGAGAATATCTTGTGCTTGGCCGCCATTTGCTGACGCACGAGAGATAACAATNGTAAGACCGGTTGCTAAATTGTCATTAGATGANTATGAAATAGATCCAAAATTAATATCCAGATTATCAGATCATCATCGNGGNGTATTCATTTGTGGTAGACCAGGATCTGGAAAGACAACTCTTGCTCAAGCAATTGCAGAATACCTTGACGAAGGCGTNGGAGCAATGGTCAAAACAATGGAAGCGCCGAGAGATTTACAACTGGCAAATAGAATTACACAATACGCGCCCCTAGAAGGCGATTTAGAAAAAACGGCTGAGATAATATTCCTCGTGCGTCCAGATTTCGTAATATTTGATGAGGTCAGAAGAGCTAGGGATTTCGAGATTTTTGCTGATGTTAGATTAGCCGGTGTGGGACTTTTGGGAGTAACTCACGCCAATTCAGCACTTGAGGCAATACAGAGGCTGATCGGAAAGGTTGAACTTGGTTTAGTCAGTCAAGTGCTAGATACTATTCTTCACGTTGAAGCAGGACAAATTCAGCAAGTTTTGGAATTGAGAATGACAGTAAAACCTCCAAGTGGAATGCAAGAAGAATTAGCAAGACCAGTAATAGAAGTAGTAGAATTCCCCAGTGGAAAAATAACCCACGAAATGTTTGCATTCGGTTCTGAAATCGCAGTAGTTCCTGTTGACGGCATCAATAGTTCAACCGGGATATCTCCTGTTGCTGCATTGGCGAGAGATCAGCTAGTACGCAAAATCAGAGATTGGGTTGGCGTTCAATGTGGGGTGAAAATTACAGGTTCGAACTCTGCAGAAATCTATGCTCCAAAAGGCATGGTAGCCACATTGATTGGAAAGGGGGGGGAGAATATCAAGGACCTACAAGAGGAGTTGGGTGGTATGAAATTGTCAGTTCAATCCTTTGCAGAGATGCCTCCTGACGTACATGTTCCCGTAGAAGATCACTATGAGACACTCGAGCGAAGAGCAAGAGAATCAAGAGCTTGGGAATATTCAAAGAAAGGACGCAAATCTAAGAAAAGAAGACGATGAAGGATACTATCTCAATAGAATTGGGTAGGCGATAATATCCACATATCGCACTCTTTTTCCTTCTTGCCCATTTCGACCAACAGGTATAGACTAAACGCTTTGGCAATACGACATTACAACATTTGAATTGGAAAGCACGAATGTTTGACGCGTGCTCTATTTTCTGCTCTTATCTGCTCTTTTTGTAAAAGATGGATTGATGAAGGCGAGCCATACAGGGCGGTTCAATGGCGCAATCTCCTGACGGCTCGGGAACTGGTCCGGTGAGGATAACCAATTCCTCAACATCAGTTACAAGCGGGATTGGAGTTACGCAGAAACTTGTTGGAGCAGCGATAGCTTTTGGAAATGTCTTACGCGGAACATTTGGTCCAAATGGACTAGATAAGATGCTTTACAAGACGAATGGCGAGGCAGCAGTAACAAACGATGGAGCCAAGATTGTGGCAGAGCTTCTGGTCAAGCATCCAGCAGCAAAGGCGTTTGTAAGTCTAGCAGAGAGCCAAGAGAATGCTTGTGGAGATGGAGTTACTGGCTGCATTATCTTAGCAAGCGAGTTGATGAGTGAAGCAGGCCGATTACTTGAGAGAGATATACATCCATTAGTCATCGTAAAAGGTTACCAGTTAGCGATGCAGATAACCCTCGATGAGATTGAAAACCGCTCAAAAACCGTTGGAGATAACCTTGAGAAAGTATCGAGAACAGCACTTGTTGGTAGGTCGACAGAAGGCGCTATGAGCCATTTGGCCTCATTGATTGCACAATCCGTTAATGCAATACCAGACAGCGATTATGAGCGGGTCAGAATGTCAAAAGCAGGAGAGGGGACTGCTGCAACATCAGAACTAATTCCAGGTATACTAATTGAGAAAAGGCTTGCTTTGGAAAGGATGCCTAAAAATCTGCTAGACACCAAGGTTGCTGTGCTATCTTGCCCCCTAGAATTAGAGAGCTCTGCAGTGTCGTCTGAAATTGAAATTAGTACGCCTGAGCAATATCAGGCATTCATTGATGAGGAAAATAATCAGATTGAAAAAATGATTCAAAACGTAAAATCTTCTGGAGCACAAGCAGTCTTTTCTGCAGAAAGTATTGATTCCAGAGCTCTCCATTCACTAGCAGATTCGGGAATATTTGCAATGGGCGGATTAGAGAGGCCGATAGCAGAAGACGTTGCTCAGGCGTGTGGTGCAGCATTGTGCGACCATCTGGATGATCTATCCAACTCTTTAGGTCATGCAGACGGATTAACACATGAGAGATTAGAAGGCCCCGAGGGAGTAAAAGAGCGACTAATTATCGAAGTTGGTAAGGACGCTGGCATCGTCACAATATTGGTTGGAGGAACCGATGGCGTAGCATGTGAGGAGACGATCAGAGGAATGTATGATTCTCTTAGGTCAACTTGTTTAGCAAAAGAAGATGATTCCATTTTACTAGGCGGAGGCAGTTTGCACATGGCAGCATCTCTGAAAGTCAGGGAAGCTGCGGAAAATTACGCAGGCAGAGAGCGCTTATCGATGGAAGCATTCAGCAGGGCGCTTGAAGCAATACCTGCTGCATTGGCTACCAACACAGGAGAAGACCGCATAGATTCTCTTTTGGAACTTAGGTCACTACATAGATCGGGCAAGGAAAACTCAGGAATTACTCATTCTGGTAAACCTGGTGAGATCTCGGAAGTTTGGATTCCAACATATACTCTTGAGCACGCAATATCGGCAGCCTGCGAGTCCGCATGCTCACTTTTGCGAGTAGATCAAGTAATTTCAGCCCGAGGAGATTGAGTCGGCACCTTCATCTAATTATCACAAATGCACCTCATAACGGGTACTACAATGGACTCCAAAACCCGTCCCCGAGCACTGCTATCTGTTTATGATAAATCAGGAATAGTTGAATTCGCCAAAGAATTAGATAAACTTGGGTTTCAATTGGTATCGACTGGTGGAACAGCGAGAAAATTACGCGAAGCAGGCCTAGATGTAATTGGAGTATCAGATGTAACAGGACATCCTGAGATTTTTGATGGAAGAGTAAAGTCACTACATCCTGCAATTCACGGGCCATTACTGTGTAGGCTGGAAAATGAATCGGATGCAAAAGGCCTTGCAGAATTAGGATATCCTATGATTGAGGTTGTTGCATGCAATCTCTACCCATTTAGTGACGCAGCAGCAATCGATCCGCCACTACCAGACCTTGATTTGTTGGAGATGGTTGACATAGGCGGCCCTACTATGGTTAGGGCCTCAGCCAAAAATCATGTCAATGTAGTGATAGCTTGCAATCCGGGTGATTATCCATCAATAATTGATGATTTGAAATCTGGTGGAGTATCAGTAGACAGAAGAAGAGAACTGGCGCTTAAGGCGTATGAACATACAGCATCATACGACTCCGCAATTTCAAATGAGCTAGGTAAGCGATGGGTGGGTCTGCCAGAGGATAGCTCGGATGTTGAAGAGCAATCAAAGAGACTACCAAGCACTATATCTGTGGCAGCACATAAAATGCAAACTCTTCGATACGGCGAGAACTCTCATCAAGCCGCAGCCCTGTATGTAAACCCTGATTCACAGGAAGGTGAAACTCTGGTGACAGCCAAAGTCGAAGGTGGAAAAGCGATGAGTTACAACAATTACTCAGATGCTGATGCAACCCTCAGATTATGCAGGTCATTATCTACAGACGAATGGCCAGAAACACCTCATGCTTGTGTAATTGTCAAACACAACAATCCCTGTGGAGCAGCATTAGGAAAAACCCAATTGGAAGCATATGAGCTTGCTTTAGCAAGTGATCCTGAGAGTGCATTTGGCTCGATAATTTGTGTAAATGAGCCAGTTACNGTTGAATTTGCTGAAGCGTTAGCACCGTTATTCCTCGAGGTTTTGATGGCTCCAGCTTATGAGGCAGGAACAAAAGAAATTCTAATGGCAAAAAAGAACCGAAGAATACTGACAATTTCATCTCCAAACAATAGATTATCACCCTTGCCTAGAAAAACGGTCAGAAAGCCAATCGAAGGAGGTTGGTTAGTACAGACAGAAGAAGCACCAGTGATTGATTGGGCTAAAGCAAAAGTGGTCACAGAAAAGGAGCCAACAGAATCAGAAATAGCCTCAATGAAATTTGCAGTTAAGGTATGTGAACAAGTCAAGTCAAATGCNATTGTAATGGTGCAGGGACTTGCAACTGTAGGCATTGGACCAGGTCAGACGAGCAGGGTTGAAGCGGTTAGAATTGCTGCNAGAAGAGCAGGTGAGAGGGGCAAAGGTTGTGTTTTGGCTAGTGACGCCTTTTTCCCGTTTAAGGATGGTATTGAACAGGCTGCAGAGGCCGGAGCGGTAGCAATTGTACACCCTGGAGGATCTATTCGTGATCAGGAGGTAATCGATGAGGCTAATTCTCGTGGCATTTCAATGCTCTTTACAGGTCATCGATTATTCCGGCACTGAAGTANCNTAGGTTAAGATAAGGCATATGTCTAGCANTCATCTAGGCGGTTTATGGCAGAGGCATGGGAGTTACCGAGAACNGGNACTCTAGAGANGCCACTGCGANTTGGAATTTTAATTTCAGGCTCAGGTTCTGGAATGGAAGCACTAGTAAANTATCAGTTGGAAAACGAGTGNAAGCATACTACAACNGTCGTTATTTCAGATAGGGCAGNGGTGGGAGGCTTAGCCAAGGCAGAAAATCTTGGAATATCCTCNGTNGTNGTGCCTTTGCCAGAAATTTCAGACTCTGTTGAAAGAAGNCGGGCTCATGAAATTGAGGTNGAATCGGTTTTGAGTGANTTTGGNGTAGANCTGATAGTTCTCTCNGGGTACATGAGNATNCTAACTCCAGAGTTTGTCAAACCTTGGGCAGGNAGACTGCTGAANATTCATCCATCTCTTTTGCCTAAATTTCCTGGCGCTCACGCTCACAGAGACGTAATTGCTGCTGGAGAGATAAAATCGGGATGCACTGTACACTTTGTTGATAGTGGCATGGATACAGGGCCGGTAATTGCTCAAGAATCATTGGAAGTTTATCCTGAAGACGATGAAAACTCACTTTCTGAACGTGTAAAGAAATTGGAACACGCCTTGTATCCCAAGGTAATTGATATGATTAGCGAGGGACTAATCCAATCTCCTTGAGATCTTCTATTGTGTTAAAATTGCGAGCCTTTTTACCGCCATCACAGGATGGTAAGTTTGCGAATATATCTGAAATTTTCTTGCTTTGATTCAACTTAATTTCCGAATTAAACCCAGACATCAGCGGTTGTCTGTTACCTAAATCATCAACAGGTACTCCATTTATCGATTTGAATAGGTTGGAATCTGCTAGGTAAGCATCACATGGAGCTAGTTGGATAAAACCATCAATTTCTGCAATAACGTGAATCAGAGACTCTCCCAAGTTATCGAATTTATCTGGTATGGTTTCGTGTTCAAACAACGACTGCCTTTCGACTGTTCCACACATAACAATAACTCTCGTACAACCGCTCCTAGACAACTCACTTGCTAGGCGGTCTACATTACTGAAGAGCAGGGCTTTATCCTGGCCCATTCTTTTCGAATTTCCTCCTGCGAGAATGATTCCAGTTTTCAAAGTCAAGCCCTCAGTGCATTGAATCTAGGCCGTTCAAGGATAGCTCTACTTCACTAAGTAGTTCATGCACTCTCGAAAGAAGCGCTCTTCTTTCCTTTGACGAACGAGCTTGTGGCAACCATTCTAGTAGTCTACGAATATCTTGCGCATCTCGCTCTACAGTCCAGTTCAGGACTTCTTCAAGCACAGGGTCGTCGGCTGGAAGAAAACGGTCTGCCATGATTATCCTAGATATTGGAATATGAAAAACTCACTCATTCAAAGAACGTTTACGAATGCGTTCNAACAGNTCTCCTCCAGGCGGAGCATCTTTCACAATTTTTTCAAATTCATCTCGCATGTCTAGAGACGCTATTAGCATGATATACTGTTTCTGCAATCTNTTNTTGCTCCATCTTTGCAANAATGATGCTTTGGGAATCGCTCTTCCAGANCTCTTAATTTCCTCTGCCATTTCCANAACAAGATCTATCGGCAACGGTCTATCAATTCCGTTGAGCATTTTTTCCCACGCGTCTCCTTCTGTATTTGCATAGATAAGAGAAATTAATTTCACATCCTCCCTTCCGCATCTCTTCCACAATTTCTTTACCAGCTCATCACACCTATCGAGGTGGTTTGTTATTAGCCATGATGCGATTCTCCTCATNGTAGGGTCATCGGTACCAATGTGAAACGAGAGNCCACTATTTTGTACCATTTTATCTGTAATTGATCTATTAACCAGACCTTGTGCACCACAATCATATGCGCGTTTTAGGAATTTGATAGCCTTCTTGCCTTTGGGCAAACCCTCATCAAATAATGAATCAAGGTCATCGACCATGAGATCACCTCAAACACTCTTGGTCCTAACACTGTCGAACAGACTTCCTACCAGAGAAACACTATCCTTCAGAGTACCCAATAATTTGTCTACAACATTTTCGTCTTCTGTGCGTTGACGAATCATATCTCTTAGATTTGCTTCAATTCTGGTATGCTTTTCATCATCAATATTGAATTGATCTCTGAGGTGAGCTAATACTGCGAATTCATCCTTTGAGAGAGAAGCGTTTACGATTGCAACCTCGAATACGCTAGTGTATACTAGCTCTTGTTCGTTTGGAGTTACTTCTCTACCTGTTTCGGTTTCTCTCCCTTCTCTAATGGCTGAATAAACCTCTGCAGGCTCCTCTTTTGTTAATCCAAGGGAGTTTGCTAGTTTGATTATGAGACGTTTTTCTTCACGCGTTAGAACNCCGTCNCGAAGCATTACTTCGGTGGTAGTTCTGAACACAGAAAGTGCCCCAACGTTTTCTCCGCTCACATGTTAGCGACGAACTCTTTGCACTTGAATCTCATTGATGGATATGAAAAACGAATTTTTCTGGTCAATTCAAAGATAGGGTTCAATAAGGGNTGGTTTGTCGGNAGNTTTGTTCAAATCCGATTCACGGCTCCAGTTGCCTCTTTTGGCACAATGAGCCATTCTGGAAATATGCCGACAGGCTAAGGACCAGAAAAGTGCAATCAGACTAGAATAGGAAGGATTTCAATGGGAAAAAGAAACACTGGAGGTAAAGGCGGTGGCAACAAGAATGCCAAGGCNATGAAGTACCTCATCAAAGCTGACCTAAAGGTCAACGGAGCTGTCCAAAGGAAGGACATTATTGGCGCAATCATGGGGCAAACTGAAGGTTTGCTTGGTGATGAATTAGAATTGAGAAAACTGCAGAGAACAGCGAGAATTGGTCATGTAGACGTCGAAGTAAAAAGTAGTGGCGGCAAGGTAAATGGCGAGATTCTCATTCCAAGTAGTATGGATAATGTAGAAACTGCAATTATTGCATCTAGCCTAGAAACAATCGATAGAATCGGGCCGTGTGCAGCAAAGATTGTTGTTACTGAAATTCAAGATGTCCGCTCAACTAAGGTAAACGCAGTTATTGATAGAGCAAAGGACNTACTACTCGAAATGGTAAATTCTGGCGATGCAGCAACTAAGACTGTCATAGAGGAAGTCAGAAGTGTTTTGACAGTTGGAACTGCCAAGAANTATCATGGCTTAACCTGCGGACCGAACATAGAATCAAGCGANTCACTTATTCTTGTTGAAGGAAGAAACGATGTAAGAAATCTACTTAATTTCGGTATAAAGAATGCAATATCCTGCGACGGCGCTGGAAATATCAAGCAAGAANTGATTGATTTAGCCGCAACCAAGGAAAATGTAATTCTGGCGATCGACGGAGACAGGGGAGGCGAAATGCTCTTCCGTCAACTAAATGAAATTATGAAGATAGATTTCGTTGCTCAAGCACCAGTAGGTCAAGAATGGGAACTACTTCCTCANAAAACAGCAACAAAGTGCTTATCTCAAAAATTAGAAGCGTCGAAATTCTCAGCAAAATTGCCAGAAGATGCTCCATCAGAAGACAAGGATGCTTGGCTTGAAGAAGAAGCTGAAGAAGCACCAGCCGANATTCACGAGTATTTTGACCACTTGGAAGATCTGAAAGCAAATAACGCAGTTTTCGTTAATGTAGACGGAACTATTTCCGATGCTGTAGGCCCATCAAAACTCGCTGCAGCAGCAGATGACGCTGATGGTGCCGTTGCTATTGTGTTCAATGGCGCAGTAAGCGATAGAATTCTAGACATAGCTTCCAGCGCAGCAATTGAAACTGTTGTTGGCACCAAAGAAGGCAAGGGATTCTCACAGAGAGACGACGTCAAGGCGTGGTTAACAGAAAAGCATGCTTAATGCCACTAACTTGGTTAAAATTCATTTGTGAATAGTTACCAAGACAAACTATGGGCGAAGATTCCCACGGAGTGCAGACCTCTGCACCTTCAGTTACAGTAGACCGGAAATCCGGGGCTCAGTTGGCCTTAGCGTTAACCGTTTTTGCATTGGTTTTGACTACCAATGCGATCATCAACGAGTCTTGGTTAACACAAACAAGCGGCGAGGAATTAATCGTAACTGATAATTTTGGATTATTGGATTTTAATGTTGAACTATGCGATGGAAATAATTGTACAAAACAGGTAGATAGTTTTGCATCAGCTTATGATAATTGCACAAAAACAGTCAAGGAATTTGGAGCCAATCAGAGCGTAATCGACGAGGCATGTTCAGACTTCAACACTACTCACACAGCTGGGTTAACAGCAACAGTATTGCTATCAATTTCTGCAATAACGCTACTCATCGCATCAGTTTTCCATGTGAGAAACATGGTCGGTTTGACTTCAAAGATTGGAAACATTGTATCCACATCTGGAGGGGCACTAACAGTTCTAGGTATACTGGCATGGTATGCAATTCTTCCAGATACGGAATCGAGCCCTGAATGGGGCCAAGGTCTCTGGTTAGCAATAATTTCCGGGTTATTGGCTATACTTGCAGGATTCAGCGGAGTATTGCAGTCTTGGATAGATGGTCCTCCGAGAATGCGAGCGAAGGGAGTAAGATCTGATACAGGGATGAGTGAATTTGTTCTAAAAGAATCCTCATGTGGCGATCAAACCTTGTCAATATTAGTCGATGACAGTTTANTTCGTGTTGTTAGGATAGAGAGANGAGGNGCTTCACCNTACGTGAAAGATGTTCTAGCAGCAAAGCGAGANTCNTACACAGGCTTTTCCCATCAAAGATTGGACTGGCTTGATGACTTCAAGGGNGTATGGTGGGTCGTTTCAGGTGCATGCTTGGTTTCAGCNGTTATGATTAGTAATCTATTCCTAATTCCATTTACCGTTGGTGTGATTTTAGTGATTTTACAGCTAATGGACCCTGAAAGATTCGTGATATCAACTTCATCAGGGAACCATCCATTTTACATCAACAGGTGGCGCTCGAATCGTGAATTGACTAACCTTGCGATGGACCTGGTTGATAATGCAATGATTAGTGTTCTGAGAGGGGACGAATTAGATACAACAATTTTGGACTCAAAAGCAGAGCAAATTTCCAATCGATTTAGCGCTATGCAGAAAAAACAACAACAAGAAGACAAGGAAGCAAATGAGCGTAAAGCGGCTCTTCTTGAAGCAGCAAATGCGCAGGTCGTAGCACCTCCGCAGCAATCACCACCTGTTCTGCAAACACCAGCAGATCTACCTCCGCCGCCAACAACAACACCGGGCCAAACACAGGAGTCTGAGGTCGAGGAATCTCCACAAGCCGATGAGATTGAGGAATCTACAGAGGCGGAGGAAACTACGGAAATGGCACCCGAGCAGGAAACGGATGAGCACACTCAAGCAGAAGAAACACCTCAAACAGAAACGCTACCAGCACCTCCTTCAGCCTCACAAATACCGCCTCCGCCGTCTTCACCACCACCCTCACAAATACCGCCTCCNCCGTCTTCACCACCACCTTCACAACTGCCCCCGCCACCATCGCAGTTGCCACCTCCGCCGTCACAGCTGCCACCTCCACCGTCACAGCTGCCTCCGCCACCATCGCAGTTGCCGCCTCCCCCGTCAACTATGCCGCCATCTCCTGGCATGGGGATGCCTCTGCCGCCCCCGCCATCTGGCGCAATGCCAGCGATGCCAATACCGGCACAAACGATGCCACCGCCTCCAGTGCTTGTCCAAGCAGCTCCTAGAGAGGACAACCTCTCTGATGACGAGAAAGATGACTTATTGGGAGATCTATCTTCCTAGTTAGCGTACTCCACCTGAACTAGAGAGTACAACCCGCCTCTTGAGAACATTTACCTCGTTTGNTAGACCACTCANATCGTCAGGCGATGGAAGGTTGTANTCATCNGCTGTGAGNGGAATCGGAGTGCCGGGGCCTGGTATTCTGTTCAGAGCCTCACCTNGTTCNGATGAGTCTTTCACNAGCTCTCCAATCGAACCCTTGTGTCTTGCCTCCAATCTAATTCTAGTCCATTTGGATAACTCGTTTGCCAACTCTGCAAGTATGGAAATTAGTTGGTACCTCTGNGAATCCTCTTCGCTCCCATTTGGCATTAGCCTTAGGGAAAGTCTTAGCAATCTATCCAACCTCATATCACGAGGTTCTACTCCTACATAAGACGCTAAAACTCTTCTTACAGGCATAATATCTCCATTATCCTCGAGTAGCGAAGCATCCTGTTCAAGGCCTAGNGAGCGTAATAATTTGATNAGAGACTTTGAATCAAAATCAATTTTCTCTATCTTGGGTTCTTTGACAACAGGAGCCACTGGCTTTTCTGAATGTGCGTCAACAACCTCATTTTCTGAAATCACATTCTCTACTTTCTCAGATGGAGTTGCAAGGTCGATCATTACCATTGCTTCCTTGCCTTCTTCAACCTCATCTTCAACGGGCTCGTCACTAGTGACGACTTGCTTTTCTTCGATNTCTATCTTNTCTGAAGGAGATGAAATATCTATCATCACCATCGCTTCTTTTGTATCCTCAACTTTGGATACATCACTACTAACATCTTCNACGTGTGCAACATCATCTATCTCGGAGTCCATTTCTTCCAGAATTGCTTCCATTGCATCCTCTACAGTATTGCTTGGTGCTGGGACAAGAATAGGTCTCATCTTCNTTTGCGGACGCCATGCAATGAACTTGAAATTCTCATCCACGACATCCTGTTGGGCCAAATCCATCATTAANTGCGGAATACTTTGAGAAAGAGCAACTAATCTGTCTGGCCTAGATAGGTCGAGGTTTATTGCAACTGATAATTCAGGGCTTCTTGTCCAATCAAGGCCTGAAATTCTTCGCCGCAGGCTTTCATGATTAGAGACAGCGTCTCTTATTGATGAGATTCTAAGAGCGACTGACATAGAATCCTCCTGTAATTGAGAACGTAAAACCTCAACATCGAAACCATTCTGTTCCCACTCGTCAATTTCTTCATTCATTCTTTTTTCTAACCTATCTATTGGGATAGAAGTATTGGTTTTTCCAAGTGCAGAAGTTGAAATCAATTGCTCAAACTCCAGCAATGTTAGGGCTCCTGTCGGGGCATCTTCAACAATNCCCTTCCTTACTAAATCCAACCAATCCATTTCTAACATTGACCGATGTCTTGCGCATCTTCTTGCCTTGGAATCGACGTACTCCTGCATTTCAAGAAGTAAATCATTCTCGAGATCAAATTCTCTCAATATAGCAACTCTTTTTTCAATTTCTTCTTCACCATCAATTGATGCATCAAGAGTTAGTAACGAATCAATAATATTGGCTGCAGATTGATATGTTCCTTCTTCTTGCATTAACCAGGCAACAGCGCTCCGAGGCTCTTCTGCAATTCTCGACCTCCAAGAATCCATTACGAACCCCTTGTCTTCCCAAGAATTGACAATCTGCATNCCTTCTANCTCCAACTCTNTCCACTCTTGGTCAAGTGAGTCTACTAAGGTAACAAACTCCTCAGTATGCTTTAGCTTCCCAGCAAGGGTAGAATCAGAACAGCGGTCCGGCCAATAAGTCTGGAAATCTTTCCACCTTTCTAGTGCTCGTAGGTGAACTTTCACAGTCTTTTCAATTTCAGGTAAGCCAGCCTCCCAATCTAATAATTCAGCAGGACCTATTTGNCTATCAATTGGTAATGATAGNCCCACACTTTCCCATTCCTGTATTGTTGATTTCACAGAATTTAACCTACTGGAAAGGTTCTCAACAATTGCATTAACCTCGGCCATACCNTCCTCATCATTCTTGCTTAGCAATCTAGCTGCTAGTTCTTCATCGAATGGCCTAATCTCTTTTTCAATTCGCAANCTCAATTCTCTTAGATTACCTGCTTTTTGTTGCATTGAGGACAGATAGTCGAGAGCCGAACTTATTTCCATNCCCCTTGCATCCGAGGCATCTATTCCTTCGGAATTTAGTAAAGCAATCATCTCATTAACAACAGATCTCCTTCGACTTTCGTCTGCTTCGATATCATCAAGCATTGATTTGATTAATGATTCACTACTAACATCATCAAATAAGATTAGCAATGGCTGGCATGCTGCGTATGAAGACGGGTCAAGAGAATTTAGTCTCTTGACAATTGCAGATAGATTACTTCTTCGACCACGCTCCAACCATTTACCTTCTGATCGGTGTATGTATGGCTCCCATGGCCGGTACTTTTCTGCATCNTTTTCCCANTTNTCTNGAACNTCNGATGTAGACGAGACATCNTCCAACATTGACAACCATTCGCCCTTTTTATCAGGTGATAGAGTTGAATCAATAATCCTCCTGCGTAAGGTGCGATTTTGTTGAACCTTCTTCTCGAATTCTAGAATTAAGTGACTAGCGTCTTCTTCACTAGAGNTTAACGTTATTCTGAAATCTTCGACATCAAAGCCTTCGTGAGCCCACGCCTGTAGGCGCTCCTCCCACCAATTGATGTCATCCATAATGCTCAGCCCGTGGCCGTACTGTACAGTGTAGGCGTTTGAACTTAACCTAAATCATAGATTAAGTCGTTTGTTTCCGCTATTGAAAATAGGTGGCGGAATCGCATTATTGTCAGATGTTCGCGTAGGAGAGCATATAGCCTCANNAAAGTGGCTGGGCTCTGATGGACCCGATCACCGTCTCGATGGGACTCGGTTTATTCGCTGCTGGAGGGGGTTTGGGCTGGTGGCTCACNAAAACNCACGAAAGTTTGGATGAATTGGGCGATGGCATGATCCTCCTGCAGGAAGCGCAGGCTTCCAGTTCTGCTATGATGGGCAAGAGACTGGATGGACTTGAAACTAGTATTCAGCGATTAGTCGCAGGATTAGATGGAGTGAGAGCNGCTCATCCAGAACTAGATGGAACTATTCTTGCTCATGAAGCACTACAGGGTGAAGGCGAGGCTATAGCAGCTNTAGAAACACTGGTTGCAGGAATAGCNTTGGATGCAGATCATGAAACAACTCCTCTACTTGCATCCGGTCCAGCTAGACTTGCAGTNTCTCTAATAGAGGCTATTGACAACATGGANTACCTTTCCGCACCAGANTCCAGAAGAGTTGCATTGATTGCACTCGAAAGCGGTAGGTTATCTAGNGCAAGAGAACTATTGTTACAATCTCATGCATCTGTTCCGGGCGATGACACTACCCTGCGAATCCTNGAGCATACAGCAATCCTTTCTGGTGATATTTACGANAGAAGGAAATGGCTAGAAGAGCGACTGGCANTGAGCCCAGATAACCCAGAATTACTGCGAGCACACGCCCATCTGCTTGCAAGTATGGGAGATGAAGATGCACACAAAGATATCATNCGTCTTGAAGCACTAGGAGTCGATACTCCAGCAGACCGCTCGTTATTGTCAGGTCTACGCCAAAGAGCAGGTGCACGTTCAGAGGCTNTGGAAGCCATTGAAAGNGCTCTAGAGGAAGACCCATCACGTTCTGATGATTGGTGCGCAAGAGGAGAGATTCTCTTTGCTCTCGATGAAAAGGGCAAGGCTTTGGAGAGCGTTGATANGTGTCTAGAATTAGATCGACAGAACGGATTAGCTTGGGCTATCCGTGCNAAGGTTTTGTCTGAAAGTCATGGNCGCTCNTCTGAAGCATTAAAGGCAGCGATTCATGCTGTTGCTTTGGATGCTGGAGGAACCGAATTAGTCATGCTGAAGTCCGACTTGTTAGAAGCAAGCGGAGAGCAGGTAAAATCCGACGAAGCGCTGGAAAAGAGTCTGGCAAAACATTCTGGCGACGGTCATCTGAGGGCTGCGATAGCAAGTAGAAGACTTCTACAAGGAAGGCANACAGAAGCGTGGGATGTACTAAATTCAACTCCAGAAGGAGTAACTCATCCAGACCTTCATGTTGTAACAGGACGAATGCATTTGGCTAATGCAGATAGGCTTAGAGATGGAACTGGAGATACCGATGAATCTCTATTAGTCAATGCATTACAATCATTCGAATCTGCCCTAGAAATGGATAGAGAATCAGGTATTGCTTGGTTAGGGATGGCTAGGGTGCAAAGGTTGTCAGGTAAATTGAGCCAGGCTGCTGAAACACTAACAAGAGCCCGCCGACTTCTACCGGATGAAGATCCCAGCGCTTCTGCAGAATCAGCACTTCTCTGTCTAGATCAAGGCGATTTAGATGGTGCAACTCAACACATAGACGCAGCATCCATTCGCGGCGANGGNGCAATCGTCTCTTATGTNAGAGGAAACATTGCAGCAAANCAGGGCCACCTCAAAGCAGCAAAATCCTACTTTGATGAAGCGATTGAAACCGATCCCACACACGTTCGTGCACGCTTGAACCGTGCAAGTATACACATGGCAAGTGGAAATGCGCAAGATGCACTTGACGATGCNAATGTCCTTCTAGANTTGGCTCCAGGGCTTGCATTAGCNAAGTTACGAAGAGCAGAAGCAAACATGATGCTAACAAATTGGGAAGCGGCNAAAGACGATCTCGAAGTGATTATCGAAGACGCTCCACACCACCACCATGCACTGACACAATTAGCAGCATGTTACATCTCAATGGATCGTCCAGAGAAAGCAGAAGCTCCTCTAAACGAAGCTCTACGATTGGCGCCAGACCACACAGANGCTTGGCATCAGCGCGGACTCCTATANCTTGACTGGGGTAGAGAAGAAGCAGCATTGAACGATTTCGAGGCCGCAGTAAGATGNGACGGAAGCCATCTAGACGCAAGACTCCACATTGCAGCAATTCACCACGAAGCAAAGAGATTTGTTGAAGCATCAGGTGCATGGAAAGGTGTCCTAGCAATCGANCCCGACCACGCAGTAGCTCGACGANGAAAGGAAGAGTGCGAGATGGCAATAGCCACAATGTGATAAGTTAGAAGCCTCACGAATAACACATGGGATATGAACCAGGTGATGTTGTAAGCGGGTTTACTNTGCCTAATGCAAACGGCGGAGGAGACCTTTCTCTAGATGATGTAATGACAGAAGTAGGCGCCGTAGTTGTGTTCGAGTGCAATCACTGTCCATACGTTGTTGGAAGCATAAACAGAATCAACAAAGCGGCAGCAAAAGCCGAAGAGCTCGGCATGGGGTTCGTAGGAATCAATTCGAATGATGCTGCAGTTTACGCCGAGGACTCATTCGATAACATGGTTAAGCGNGCTGAGAAAGGAATGCCGTATCCTTACTTGTATGACGAAAGTCAAGATGTCGCTACAGCATGGGGTGCAAAGAGAACTCCAGAATTTTACTTGGTAAACGGGGAAGGGGTAGTAGTTTACAGAGGAAGGTTAGACAACTCTCCTCGCAANGCAATGGAGGCAACCACTAGNGATTTAGCGGATGCTATGGATTCACTCTCTATGGGAGACCTACCACCTGTTAACCGAACAGAATCGATTGGTTGCAGTGTGAAGTGGAAANTATGAGTGGATGTAAACGCCAATGTGACTGGGACGAAAACCAAGTCTGCCGCTCGTGCGGAATTGACTACTCTCCCCCTAAGCCACAACANGAATCCGNACAAAATGCGAGTAGCAAATCGGATAGTTTTGTCGAAGAATCATCTTCTACCGATTCCGATGATGAACAGTCAGAAGAATCTGACCCGCACGAAACTGNAAATATACTGCGCCCTTTTCATCTAGCGTTCCCAGTTGACGATCTCCCTACTGCAAGAAAATTCTACACTGAAATTCTTGGATGTANAACTGGTAGAGAGAAGGATGAATCCTGCGTATTCAATTTCTATGGCCACCAAATAGTAGCGCACAAGGTCCCTAAAATGCCTGAGTTGTCAACCAGNCCCGTAGATGGAAAAAAGGTACCAGCAATGCACTTTGGCTTAGTTCTAGAGTGGGGTGATTGGCATCAACTGAAAGATAAGTTCGAGACAGCAGACGTCGAGTTTGTAATTGGCCCCTACACGAGATACGAAGATCAACCAGGTTCACAAGCTACAATGTTCATCAAAGATCCCTGTGGTAATCANCTTGAGTTCAAATCATTCAAGGACGANAAGGCAATCTTCGACCAAAAATGGTAATCAATGGACAGCCCTTTGAATAATTCACCCTTTTCATAAATTAGATCAGTCCAAACACCCCAGAAATTAGGAGTTTTTCTGCACAAGTGATTTCANGAACCGAAAACTGATGATAATTCCAGTTTGCACAAATATCGAGCCCCCTACAAATATCATCNATGGACCAAAATCTCCGAAGGTGGGGGTCCAAGCATAAGTGTNGGAGGAACTTGTTCCACCATAAATTAGGGCTAAACCAATGAGAATAAGCATGACAGAAAAAATAAACATAATTCGAATCCAAGATTTTCCTGAAACCTCTGCCNCGGAATCNATANTGTCCATGTAGATGCTTTATTCTAATGTCTATTGAATTATCTTACCAAGTATAGAGAAAATTTTTTTTTTCATCTCNTTGTGGNAATATNAAATGATGAGGAGTATGCTCGTAGATGAATCAGAAACGGCAAAAACAGACTTNTCCGAGATTCAAAGGATTCGNGAAATTCTCAACCCTGTCCTTGCAAACAGATTTTTTCATTTTGAAAGACCAAGAGGCATGGATTGGGTAGGAATCGTAATTGGCTCTTTTATGAGTATTCTTTTTTATTTTATTTTGTTCACTGAAGTTTACACTCGAGAGGATTTACTCATCTCACTAAATATCTTCAGTTACCTTTTCTTCTTCATATTCGGTACTTGGATAGCTTACTCTTTTCCGACTGGAATTGGAATGGCTATCAGAAGACTATCCGGACGAAAAATGAGTGGGATTACTGTGTCATACCGTGAAGGGCCAAATGGCGAAAAGACAGAATCATCACAAGGAAAAGAAGGCGAGGGCTGGTTAGTAAACCCGCCTGAAATAGAGCATTGGCACTTAGATGAACCCTACAGAGAGGATGATGCAGGACTATTGGCGGAACATCCGATGAATATTGGGACTCCGATTCCGGCTTTATTTACAGTTAAATCGATTATCACCTTATTGAAGAATATCCTTCTTTCGATAGCCGGGGTTCTGCTATTTATTGAAACAGATGAGTCTATGGCATTAATACCGATTTTAGCATTAGGTTTTCTCGGATTATTAATCAATTACAATCGAATAATGAAATGGCAAAAAATGGCTGATTTACCGACATCAACCATAAGGGGAGCTGCCGTTGGAAGATTAGAGGTCTTTGGGCAACTTAGACCAAGAAAATCTTGGCCGCCGACAATATTTGTTGACAACGACCCTTCTAAGGAATTGTTTGGGATGGGAATTTGGTCATGGGAGTACTTTCATTTATTCAGTTGGGATGAGTTAGTAGATGAAATTGATCATAAAGGCGACGTAGTCGGAGTCAAGTGGGAACAGCGAGTCAGTAAAACACTGATCAGAGCAAACTCCGGAGGATATCCAATTATGGTTCACGATGGAACTTCAGGAATTGCATTACAAGACGGTATACTCTCAGGAGGTAAGTCTATCAAAAGTTGGTCTGTTCCAGACGAATCATTATTTGGGGGCAGAAAGCCACAGGGGGATCACATTAGAAACGCAAGAGCCGAGCATTACTGGATAGGAAGTGGTTGGCCAGTAGGTGAGCCGCTATTCGTATCAGGCTATGCTTCTATACGCGATTCTGCAAGTTTAGAGGCAGAGAATGTTGACCGTACTGAAGCCTCAGCATTGCTTGAAATAGGTATAGAAGGCAGCTCAATAGGCCATGCCGTGGAGGTAAAAAGAGGTGGGGAATTACTTGTCTTGCAGCACATGGAGAGTGGACTTGCAGCACTATTGCCATCACTTTGTATGATTCTTATCACTGGGATTCCACTTCTCCAATGGTTGTTATGATAAAAGGCCCTTGCGCTCAAAATGAGCGCTTGGGTAGCCTCTGTATCGGCCCACTGTAAGCCCATTGATTCAGTCATTTTGAGTGCGAGGGGGTTATGGACACACCCTCTTCATTCAGAAGACGACGTTTTGTTTCCACTCCTCCTACCCCGCTGTAACCGCCCAAACTTCCATCGCTCCGAATCACTCTGTGACATGGAACGATGGGCGGGTATG
>NZLM01000071.1 GCA_002694245.1 Methanobacteriota archaeon | reverse complement strand
TACAATTGTCGGTAACGAATAATCACCCAAGATAGATTCATCAAAATCCCAGTCCAACTTAAATTCCCATTCGACTAGCCATGTATCTGAATTTATTTGTTCCGTAGAAATGTTGTGTAAATTTACCATAGAATCATTGGAAGTATACATCATTCCATTTCTTGGTTCCCAGTTCATAACACCAACAAATTCTTCATCGGTACCAAGTAGTTTGACCGAGACTAAGTCGATTGAATTTATACCGTTAGCATCACTTATCTCCATACTCAATGTATGACTTTGACCTGTGAGTAATTGCTCGTTTACAGTGTCGAGATTTAGCGAGGAGGTGGAAATTGAGGTGGGCTCATTGATTGCGATTACCAAGGTTGCCATATCATTCTCAACACCTGAGTGCCCACCATGCATCAATTCATGTCCTGCATAATCCATTCCTGTGAAGTAAACTGATAGTAATGCATTCGTCTCTAGGCCACTTACATCAATTCCACTAAACGTAATAGTGCGCTCCCCTGCAACTCCTTCAGGAAGAGGTTTTGCAGCTTGTTGGTACTCGGTTTCATCTGCTACTCCGTCTAAATTATCATCATCCATACCCTCCCTCCAGAAGTGCATTATGACCTCATTACCGAGTGCTTGCTCATCAGTTATAGTGACTTGAAGCGAAAGGGTCGAAGATGGATCCCAAGTGAAACCATCTGCATCGAGAAGCCTTTGCCCATTATTTACCTGCAAGTTTGAAGCAAACGGAGATTGGTCATCGAGCTTAACAACAACAGGTGTGGTTAGAGTTGTATCAATCGCTCCAGATGCACCTTGTACTGGCCCAACTCGTAGGACATATGGAGTAAGATTTGCTTGAGAGATATTTGTAGGCAGGTTGACAAGACCAGTCCATTGGCCATCTGCAGTAGAATTCAGTACAACATCAATACCGTTAACATCAACTGCAACTACGAAATCATCTTTTTGTGGACGCATATCAAGCGTGTTATCAAATCTGACTGTTCCTGAAACTGATACCTGCGAACCTGACTTTGCCCAGAATGGATATGATGGTGAAAACATATCAGAAAGAGTGTGCCCGTACAAATCTGTGACTGACCATGAATCGACTTGTAAGTCGTTTTCACTTGCCTGGGTAGCAACCCCTCCCGATTGGGCAGTTGCTGGAGAGAGTCCTTCACCATCCTCATCAAACCCTTGAGCAGACCATTGCATGGATTGAGAATCGTTCCAGTCCCAGTCCACATCAAATTGCCAGTTTACTACTAGCCGTCCACCAATTTCTGATACATTTGATGAATTGTCTAACTTGAGCATTCCAAATCCACTAATTTGATTGAAATTCCCGCCGTTTTCTATGTCATTTAGTACAATGGTTAGAGTGTCACCTGATGAATCAAGACCTGTCAAGTGAATTTCGTCTATGTTTTCATTACCAAGCAAGTGGTGGTGTTGAGTCGAGAACCCTTGCAGCAATCCGTTAGGGTACCAGGTTTCTGGAACTGAAAATGGGTGATTGGTTATCATGTTCTCATGGTAAACCCCACCATCTATGGAGACTCCACCTGCTGCTGCATTCCACTTTATTGGGACATCAACAATGCTTTCCAGACCGTTGTTTGAGTTTCCTTCATGATACGATTTCACAACCATACCTAACCCGGAAACATTCTCTAGAATAGTATACCCTACTGCAAATGAACCAATTTCGTAATTAGTAGTTGGTGAAGAATTTAATTCTATATTGAATACTGACCAATTTCTACCAAAGTTATCAACCTGGGTTCCAGATGAAACGATTTGTGGATTTGCGATTGAAATTACAGACCTAGACCAATTTTGTAGATACAACTGGTAGAATGAGTTACCGTTATTTGAAAGAGTCAGAGGGTCAGTCTCTCCATCTGGGTTTAATCCTAGCAATAGCGAGTGAATATTGGCGACTTCTGGAATGAGGAATGTTAGTGTATCATTACCAGAAACGCTTAGAGATCTTTTCACTGGATTCGTATTAGTGTAAGTCTGCCATCCGTAAGATCCATAATTTGGTGCTGATGAGAATTGCCAATCAATTGTACCATCATCGGCTAAATCAATAGATGCATCATGTGCTGGTTGGGCAAATTGGCCCTGTATGGCCAAGGAATCAATCATAGACCCAGGAGCCATTGTAATTCTTGGAGTGATGTAGGTACGCATACCTCCCAAATCAAGAATGGTGTTTGCCATATTTGTTGATACCATTTGGTTGCCGTCAGTTGTTAGAGAGACTGTTGTTTGACTAAAATCACCCAATACAAGGGCCGAAGATATAGGTCGTGATGATAATCCAGATTCCCCAGTAATAACTTGGGTAGAACCACCGTTGTTAACCCAGGTTCCGTTTGAAAGCTGTGATACCGAACTAGGTATACTCCAACCGTTTGATCCCGAGAAGTATCGAGTTGCTCCAACTGTTAATTCCCTAACCAATGGCGTGTAATACTCATCTTCAGTCCCCATCAAAACCTCTACATGAATTGAAGGATGAGATTCTCGGTCAATGCTTGCAAGTGATACTGGGAAAGAAAGATTCTCGTGACCTTCAATTACCTGTCCACTTGAATCAAGAATATTGACTCCATACCAAGTATTTGCTGGGAGAATAACATCTGCATCGACAAACCCATAACCTAGCTCGTGAATCTGAACCAATGGTGACATCCATGATCCCTCTGTTTCAAACCAGTCGACTTCGAGCCCAATATTATCAACATACCACCCTGGTTCTTGAACTGCTGAGTCAGCCATTTGTCTGAACCTGAAACTAACATTGTTTCCTGATAAGTTAGATACATCATACTCCATATCTAACCACGGGATATTTACTGTACTGGAACAAGAAAAAGCGCCAGCGGCGTTAACATATTGTCTGCCATCCCAGACGTCTGTACCTGAGAATGCAAATGTATTGGTGATTGTACCATCATACCAATTTGTACCATTTCCAGTATTGACATAAGCTTGTATCCAGTTGCCTCCGTTCACAGAATAGTACAGGGCGCCTCCATCCCATGTATCTTCAGAGCACATCCAGTGCTTCCAAACGAATCGGGCACTTGCACCAACAGGAACAAAATAATTCGGAGATATCAGTGAATTATCTGAACTTGAATCATAATCACCACAAAGGTTTGTGGCGAACCCAAGACTTGCACTCGGGAAAGAGGTCGGCCCATCTGTGTAATTCGAACATACGGCTCCAAATTCCCATCCAACTTGTCCTGCCTGATTAGATAGACTCCAACCGCCTGGAGGAAGTGCTGGAGCATTTTCCCAACTGTCGAAAAGGTTCAGACCACCAGCACCAATTTGGACGAAAGACCAATCATTCGCTCCTCCATTAACACTGTAATGTGATGCTGTTGTTGAGTTCGAAAGCAAATTGCTGTCTACAGTAGATCCTGATGAATCGATTACCTTGTACCAATCAACCGTAAGACCCTCACGGTCATCTATGCTACCCCCATACTGAACTGAGGAATCTGTATCAACAATATACCTTATTTTTGATGCCGATGTAACTCCAATCATAGAACTTGGAATAGAGAAATCCAATATGACAAAGCCACCAGATTCATCGTAAACCGTTGTGCCGCTNGGCAAGGTGTAACCGCTACCGGGAATAGAACCCCGAGAACTACATGAACTCGTGCTTGAACCAGATGAGGATGAAATGTCAGTCCAAGAAGTNCCNTTATTTGTTGACAATTCCACACAGAAGTTGTCGTAAGAAGAACCTTCTAGATCAAATTCTAATCGGGTCTGTATCTTTGAACCTGCATTNGTTGAAGATAAATCGATTGAACCTTCCAGAGCGGCTTCTGCGTTGTTACTGTAGTAGCAAGTTGTTGCGGTAAGAGTATAGCATCCATGATGCCAGAAGCCTGTAGAATTNCCCACATTAGTTACCAAATATTCGTCAATATACCAACCTGGTCTAGCAGTTGAGTTCAGATCAGTATAAACGACGAACCTAAACTGCATCANGTTGGCATTTTGTAATCCAGTTATGTTGTCAAGAGTNAAAACTGCTGTCGACCATGAACTAAAATTACCATCACCAAATGCTCCAAATCCTGTGTGATTTATCCCATTGGGGACAGGTGCGTTTACTGAGACATTAGAAGGATAGCCTCCGATAGGCTCTATGTAAGTCCAAGGACCATTNTCCAGTTTATACTCAACCCAAGCACCATCATCCACATCCAAATGATGCCAATGGGAAAATGACAAATTAAAGAGATTTATTGGATTAGGCACATTGAATTGAGGCGACACAAGAGCACCAGTTGAACCAGCTGGTAGACCTTGACCAGGTAGTGTGGCNGCTACCACTCCTCCATCAGATGCTGCTGCTGGAACATAGCCATGAGCTAGNGTTCTGGTTTGGCCGCTTACTGTTCCTCCCAATGTAGATGGATTAATCGCTTCCCAAATCTGTCCAGTGTGAGTCCAAGANCTTGGTAGTTGTAAAGATGCTGAAGAGAAGGTGTCAACATTAGATACCGCACTGTCCGGCATAAGAGACATTGCCCCTTCGAATTTTCCGACAAGCGTGTTTGTAAACTGACCTGAAGTAAAGTTACCCGGGACATCTTCACCTGTCCANGTTATTCCGGACCCATCTTCAAGAAAACCACTCTCATCTACATGCAACCAGGCATCAATTACGGTCGCATTTCCCGGAACCTCAAACGCATCNGTAACCGTTTTTGATGTCCCTGCGAGTACTGCGGGTCCACTCCATGCACTGATTCCCGCCGATGCTAGACTGCTAAACATAAGGACCGTTAGAAAGACGGCAAGGCTGGACCTNTTCACTAGCATTAGCAATTCATCCCGGCCCCTACGGGGCCGTCTAGACCTATCAATACTGCCCCATAAGGTCATCTTAGCCATTTGGTTTACCAAGAGCCACCAGCGAGACTTGAACTCGCGACCTCCTCATTACCAATGAGGTGCTATACCACTAAGCCATGGTGGCGTAATNCTCGCCACCTAGCGTTTTGATATAACCGATTCGGATTTCAAATTGAAAGTTTTAGACCGTTTTGGTTAAACATGAGATGTTTGTCGTGAGGATGTAGCCGAGATCGCATAGCCTGGTAGTGCGCGCGACTGGAAATCGCGTGGGCCTGTTCCCTCGGGAGTTCAAATCTCTCTCTCGGCGCCACACCTNACAAGAAATAGTCGATTTAGGAGTAGAGAATTTCTTAGAGTCAAACACCANGGGCAGGGCATGAGCGACCGTATTTTAAGCCCTGACGGTAAATTCATGTGGACCGGCTCTGAATGGATTCCTGCACCNCCAGTATNTGGAAATTCGATAGAAATGAATGATTCTGTAATNGGTGGAGATGTTATTAGTAATACGACAATAAATAATGATCCAAAAGCAGTTACAGATGCNGTTATNAGTGCACTGCAACACTTNGGTTTGATTTCTGAGCCATCTGCACCATNGCTNCCACCTGCTGTAACTGAGCAGTTGCCACATTCTTTCAATGTGGGAGANCACGTTGAATACTACAGTCCTACAAANCAACGTTGGATAAATCGGTGTAGAGTTATTGCNGTAAATGAGGATGGNACCTACGAAATCGATTTTCCTTACGCANACCAATCACAAATAACGCGAACAGTTGTAATTGGAACTTCACCTGGTACAATTCGGCCTGCAAGTATGCCATTCAAAGTTGGTGATCGAGTCTTCGTTAACTGGAAAAACTATGGTCACTACTACGCAGGGAAAATAGTAAAACAAAATGAGGATTTTTCCTTCATGATTCACTTTGATGANGGAGATGTTGAGGATGGTGTTGAATGGAACAGAATCGAGCCACTTAATGAGAATTCNACAGAGGTACAAACTTACATGCAGCATGATGCTGAGGCNGAAAAGGATTTGATAGAAGCTTTCCAAGTNTTTGATACAAACAATACTGGAACAATTTCAGCAAAGGAGTATTTCAGAATTCTAACAGAGATCGGAGATAATCCNGTCCCGGTTGAGGANGTTATGGCAGAGTTTGAGGAAATGGGAATTCGTATGGATTCTGAACTTGATTANCGATCGTTAGCAAAGTACATGCTGGCCTCNGAAGAATCAGGAAATAAAACCCANCTAAAACCACAAGTCATAATCAAAGATGCATATTTAGAGGATGGATCATTGAAAGGGTATGCATATTCTCATCCCAAACTTGGTGANACAAATATTCGCACATCAGCAATACAGAATATTTCGTATGATGAAAGAGCAACAGCCCTAGTTGAAACANTGAACACNGTATATGTTGTNGGTCCNACCGGATGGAAAATAAGGCCTGAAAATCACCCGTTTAACAATCCTTATTCTGTCAACCAAAAAGTAAAGGTTGAGTGGAANGGAACTTGGTGGGATGCTACAATATTGAAGATTGAGTCTGGAAAATTTCTGATCACTTATGANGGATTTGATTCCTCTTGGGATGAATGGATAGACAATAATCGAATTCGTACTGATTNATTTCAANNGNCTCTATCCGCACCTCCTACGGAGGTGCAAAGAACCGAAATGACTCAAAGGGAGAATGCTCACCGATAGCCATGTCCGAGGAGGTCAACGTTGTAGTTAATCCTCCCGAGGAGCATGATTTGATGCCATTTAGGCTCGGAGATATCGTGCTTGACAAAAAATTTGCAGAGCTACATCCATTCTTTTCAAAACTNGATTTAGTNAGGCAAGAATGGAAGTTTCAATTCAGACTACTACGCCATGAATGGGGACAAGCCCACTTTTTGACAATGCTTACCGGGATTGTTGCATTCTTGCTAGGATCAATCTCTACCGAACTTTTTGCNGGAGGCGATCCAAGAACAACGGGAATTGACGGAATTGCAGGAGTAGGAGGATTTGCATTCTTTCAAATTATCATTTCTGGAATTTTGTGGATTTGGTTTTTCGTCCAGTTATCTGTTAATTTTCCGGTAATGCGTGGTCATATTGTCAACATCGTCATAATATGGTCTTCAATTATGATTTCACAGGTTGTATTACATGCAAACTCTCCTACTTTCCCAATTGGTGCCAGCTTAGGTGATGCGCTGGGCGGTGTAATCCTGACAACTGTTGGATGTTTTTTCACATATTTTTATTGGAAAGCAGTTACAGAAACAAGAGATCTTCATGTGCAGGAGCACCATGTTCACACAGACGTAAGAATAATGGAAGAAGCGATGGCTGAACACAGTTTGTTTGCATGGACTGTAATGGTTGTTTTGTGGGTGGTAACGCTAGTCCTAAATGGCTGGTCTGGTGCTCATTTCATTGCAGATAGAAATGTCTCAGATTACACTGCATATGCCATTCACATTGTAACTGGAATATTGCTAATTTACGTGCTAATGCACATGTTATGGTTTCCCCAGAGAATGCTTGGAGATGGTACTCGAGTACAGACAAAAGCTGCCAAGTATGCCGATGCGAATCTGATGATTGATGGAGTGATTGTAACAACAGAGGGAGAGTGCCCTTCATGTGGAGCAGATGCCCCAATTAGCTTGAATGACTCTGGTGAAACAATTGTTGATTGCCAAAGTGAAAATTGTAACAGTCGAGGACCTTCTGGTACCACCTGCCTAGGTTGTAATACCGAATATCCAACAAGGTATACCTGCATAGAATGTGGCGTAAACAGCCCTGTTTCCAGCTTCATACCAGATACGGAGGCTTGGTGATGTTTAACCACTTGAGAGATGATTTTCCAACCCTGAGTGGGGAAGACCCAGCAGTATACCTTGATAATGCGTGTATGACACTGCGTCCACAACCTGTAATTGATGCTATCAGAACATATTACGAACAATCACCTGGGTGTGGAGGAAGATCAGTCCACAGATATGCAAATGTGGTCTCAAGAAGAATGGCAAACTGCAGGAAAAATCTCGGTGAACTTTTCAATGCATATCAAACAAATGAAATCGTTTTTACCAAAAACGCAACACATTCCCTTAATCAAGTAGCTAAAGGTTTGTCGTGGAATAAAGGAGACATAGTGCTAACAACAGACAGAGAGCACAACTCTAACCTTGTACCATGGTTACAACTTGAAGAAGAGCAAGGTATTGACCATAGGGTCGTTGCATCAAATGATGATAATACCTTCAACATGGAAAATTTCGAAAAAGCTTGCGCCGAGGCTGGTAACAAATTGAAGATGGTCTCCGTATCTCATGTGGGTAATTTGGATGGTGTAGCAACCCCTGTCAAGGAAATTGCCAAGGTAGCAAAAGACCATGGCGCATTAGTATGTATCGATGGAGCCCAATCCACACCTCACATGAAAGTTGATGTTCAGGACTTAGGAATCGATTTCATGGCGTTTTCCATTCACAAAATGATGGGACCAAGCGGCATGGGAGGACTTTGGGGCAGAATGGAATTACTTGAGAATATGAGATCCATTCAATCAGGAGGTAGCACTGTAGACACCTCAAATTATGACTCACTGAAATGGTCTCCACCACCAGCAAAATTCGAAGGGGGGCTAGGAAACTATGCTGGTATCTTAGGAACGGATGCTGCTGTAGATTACCTTGCTAAATTAGACTTAGACGCAATTCATGAGCATGAAGTAAAGCTCAACACAAAGATGACATCGATCTTGAAAGACGTTGACGGATTGAGTATAATTGGCCCTCAAGACGCCAAGCAACGAGGTGGGATATGCTCAATAATTCTAGAAAACATAGATGCTCATGATGTGGCAATTCTACTTGATGAAGCGGCTGGTGTTATGGTCAGAAGTGGCATGCACTGTGTGCATTCATGGTTTAACGCCAAAGGAATCGAAAGAGGTTCCCTAAGGGCTAGTGCATACTTATACAATACAGAGGATGAAGTCAAATTATTTGCAGAAACGCTGGTAGAAGCAGTAGAAGCTCTAGGGTGATTTTATGGATGACTTGCCTCAGATTCCCGATGGTCACTTAGAGGATGACTTTGATTTTCTTCGAACACTAACCATTATCTGTTCTGTTGCACTATTTGGTGCCCTTGGATTTTACACCTGGATGATATACACTGGAGAGATTTCCTTGGTTGGACCATCTGCTCTAGTATTGGAAAAAGATGAGGATTTCGATTCTCTAATTGGATACAAACCAGTCTCTGATTTGACAGGAAGTGGAGTCGACGTATGCATAGTGGACTCAGGCATTGACATGACACACAGGGATCTAAAGAATGCAAATCTAAGAGCTTGGTCCGACTTAATATCTGGGCGTGACACTCCGTATGATGATAACGGTCATGGCACAAGTATGGCNGGAATNCTCGTTGCAGATGGTGGCCTAAANGGCATGGCGATTGATGTTAACCTGTACNTTGCCAAAGCTCTNACTGGAAACGGAGAAGGAGATGACGAAACCGTTGGTAACGCAATTGAATGGTGTATTACTCAAGAAGTTAACATCATNTCGCTATCACTGGGCGGTGCACCATCTGGNCTTTCAGTAATCCTCGGAGATGATGTGGAAGATGCCGTTGATTCGGCCTATGATGCAGGAATTGTTGTTGTTGCAGCTGCTGGTAACGATGGGGAAGAAGACGATGGAGATGTTGCATCTCCAGGCATAGTTTCAACTGTTATTTGCGTTGGCGGTGTTGACGTAAATGGAAATTTGTGGAGTGGCTCTTCTATCGGAGATAACAATGGAAGACTACTNCCACCGATGTTCCCAAGAAGTAGCCCAAATGAAAAACCGGAGGTAGTGGCTCCAGGACACAAGGTTCCAGTGATCATGACTGGAGGCTCATGGGGTNTATCTTCGGGTACAAGTGCAGCAACAGTTTACGTTACTGGAGCTGTAGCATTGATGTTTGAAAATAGTCCAGGATTGATGGATGGTGGCACAGATATGCTAGATGACCTAAAACAATGGATTGTAGATTCATCATTGATGAGGCCAGGTCAAGAAGATCATGACGACCATTATGGATANGGGCTTCTCCAAGTTGACGCTCTGATTTCTGCATCACAAGGGGATACTACTTAGNTAACCATGCAACAATCGTTCCCCCAAATAAGGGTGCAAATGCCAGATAGTGTGTTTCATTGGTGTCCTTAATCAATTCCATCCATTTATTGAATCCAACAACCTCTTGATCATCCTCTTCACGATCNCCAACTGGTGGTGTAGGTTCAGTAGTGAATAACACTCCATTCCTGCTTAGCAAGGGTAACATGCAAGAGATGTCATCTGCTAATTTTTCAACAGTAGCATCCACAATAATCGCATCAGCTTTCGCAATCATCGGTGGGTCTCCAATTTTTGAAATATTCCAAGCCTTTAACTCGCTTGTCAACAANGTTGGCATTCCAACAACAATTGAAGATGGTACAGATGAGTATCTTTCCCTTAAGCGANTTAAAATTACTGCAAATCTATTTCCTTCTTCTATAATTTGAAATTCTTCAAGGCCATCCTTGCCCTCGAAATGATCGAAAATCCAAGCCGAAAGATGGCCGATNCTNGCTCCAGTTTGAATTATTTTTTTAGGCTCTAGACGGGCNANAGAATCTCTTATTCTTCTTCTGACTGAAATGGACCAAGTTGTTAATCCCATGTGTTCAAGCTGTTGACCAATATTAGCAGCGACCTCTGGTTCATCTCTCGAAAGACTATTGTCCGCAGCAAGTACCGCAGCAAGAACCTCTTCGCGCATGNTGTTGCCTGCTGTCACCCCTTCACAAGCCTTCGCATACTCCGACAGACTCAAAGGTTGAAGTCATNGGCCGTATTTTGCGGGGAGTTTTTGTGGAGGAGGATTATCTGGAAGATGATGTTGTCGAAAACGTCACAGATTGTCCTAGTTGTGGAGCGTTCTCTGCTCATGAAATTTTGAAAGAAAAGCNGGCAGGTGAAGGAACAGACTATNTGCTAAAGTGTAGCGAATGNAATCATGTTCATACTCTGCAGATTAGACCGCCAAAACCTGTTGNGATTCCATTCCTGTTNAGCGAGGGTGCAAATACTGTACTTGNAAATATCGAAATCGATGATGACGAAATGCTAGCAGTTGGAGATATTTTCGAATANGCTGATGCAAGTTGGGAGATAAATCGGTTAGAAACGAAGACCGCTAATTCNAGAAAAAAATTGGTTGCCTCAAAANTTGGTAGAGCGAATGCAGTGCGTTCGGATGTNGTAATGGTTAGATTAACATTAACCAGTGGAGAATACTCGGATAGCGATGCTATTTTTGTCGAAAGAGAACGTATCTTCAAAGCAGGTTCTATCTTACAACACAATGGTCAAAAATGGAAAATCCGTGCTATCCATACGGGNGCTGGAAGAACCATGCATGGTAGTGTAGTTGCGNATGACATAAAGCGAATTTACCTGCATGAGCCACCTAGACCTGAAGAGAATGTTGCTCGAACACCAAGAGAGCGTAGACAAGCTTGGAAAGAGGGTAAACTTGGGTTCAACCCCAACCCTATTGTGCCAGAAGCAGAAAAACAAGGTAAGCCTAAGCAGCAACGTCAGGGTAGGCGTCAGAAGAAAAAACGGAAATAATCAGGGACGATTTGTCCAAGGCATAAGGAATGCTTTAGCGACCTGTGTCCCTATCGTTGGATTTTCTTGCAATCTTCGAATCGAATATTCATACCACTTCTCACCATATGGGATGTAGACCCTTGTAGTATGACCTTGAGCAGCTAATTTCCTTCGCATAGGGCCTCGAACACCTAGTAACATTTGGAATTCATACCCCGGGCCTTTTTGTTTTCTCGGGGGTCCAGCATTTTTTCTGGGATCTGATTTGTTTGGACCCATACCTCGAGATTCAAGAGCAGCAATCGTATGATTGACTACAGGATAATCATGGCTAGCAACACCAACATATGCTCCTGCGTCAAGCATTGCATCTATGCATTTATTGGTAGCATCGATAATCGGTTTTCTGTCTGTATGTGAGATTTCCTCTGGTTCAAGATAAATGCCTTTACAAATCCTGTAATCAGCATTTGGTCCTAATATTTCCTTAATCCTTTCAATATCGTCCAATGTGCGGAACAATCTGCCTTGAAGAACAACTCCAACATTCGTAAGCCCCTTTTGATGCATGTCGAGCATTACTTGGATTGTATCTTCCGTGACACGATGATCTTCCATATCTAGCCTAACAAACATATCATATCCTTGTGCCATTTTAACAAGCGTCTCGATATTTTCCATGCCCTTTTCCCGATCTAGTAGTAAGCCAAATGCTGTAGGCTTTATAGAGAGATTTGAATCTAAATCATTCTCGATGATGGCTGAAATTACCCTTTTGTATTCTTCTAGAAAGAATGTTGCCTCCTCCATAGAAGTTATTTCTTCACCAAGAACATCAATCGTAAAACAAGCGCCTTCCTTCGATAGTCTTTGCATCACTTTTACTGCGTCTGATAATTTTGTTCCAGCCACATAGCGTCTGCTTACCCAGCCTACGAACCATTTCGGCATACGGATGGTCATGGCGACAACCAAACGGGAAAATCGCCCTACCATGTTATTGCGTGCAATCGGTAATTTTTGACCATTTTCATCCAATGATTTCTGCGCTTTTTAACAACGGTACCTCTAGTTCAGATAGTAATTCTCTAATTGCTTGCCTTTGCCAGCCTTTGAACGCTTTTTTATCCATGCTACAAACGATTCTACCACCAGGGTAAGCCTTCCTTGTTGCAGAAATTGCTTTTCGGATACTATTATTCCACATTCCGGATACATTTCCTTCTTCATCTCGTTCAAACGGCAATGCATAAGTCGCTAGCATATGACCTATCCAAACATGCTCATACAATCCAAGAGAGTTTGCTCTCGGTGCATAATGACCCCCACCAAGAGTTACAACAACAGTGCCATCTCCTTGCCAATTTCCAAGACCAGAACCACCATCCAAGCCTAAACCTTTGTAGATTATTCCAGCAAGAAGTTCAGCGGCCTTTTTATGCCCCCATGTTTCTGCAGTAGATCCAATTTCGATGAATAAAGAAGGTGTTTCAATCCATGGGCCGTGATGAGTTGTCTCAAGAGATAAATCAAATTCTTCAAGAACTGTTCCAACCTCATTTAACTCTCTCCACCAGGCTGCTATCCTTGGGTTTGGAGGGGGGCAATCTGCCGAACGCCCTCCATATTGAGGTTCAACTCCCTCTGGGACTTGCATAGTGCCAATTGGATGTAGAGTTAGAGAAGCATTTCCGCTTGCAGCAGAATGTCTTGATGGAAATATAATTTCAGTTGGAACTTCACCAGTTGCTAGTTCCCACCGTTTGTCCAAGTCATCCTCCCATAAACAACCGTCTTCTACCCACCACATTCTTGCGTGTTGATATGAATAAGCTGTTCTTCCTTCAACTCGATCTAATTCAACCCAATCACACAATTTGAGCAATTCATCTGCTTGGTTTGTTGAAGCAATATCTCCGCCAGAGACCAAGATTAGGCTGACCATGTTTGTGCGTAGAGATTCAAACTTTTGAAGGAATGGTTGACAAATCAAGACAATTTCGCACCAGCATGGAGAGTGCCCCGTGGAAGCAATTTCAGTACAAAAATTCCACGATAACCATCGATGTTGATGGTAAAATCACAACAGACCAGGGAATTTTTGAGCCATTTCCCTGCCAGATTACAAATGCAGTAGTCTGTGGGG
>NZLM01000070.1 GCA_002694245.1 Methanobacteriota archaeon | reverse complement strand
GCCAAGAGACCCTGGCGATCCTAATAGTCCAAGGTTATGGCCTGTAGGAACGACATACACAGTGGGAGTATCTGTGTGTGCGCCTGTGAATGCTAATGCAGGATTAGGTCCTGCAGTTACAGTCAAGGCACACTTAGAAGGATATCCGCGTGTTGCAGACTCTGTAATTTTGAGTACAAATGTAATACATGTATTCGATCTAGTTGCTGATGCTGAAACCACAGAATTGTCTGCTAATCCGGGAGATACTTGGATTATACCAACGACAGTTACCAACACTGGAAATGGACCTGACAGGTATGACATGAGACTAGGAAGAGTGTACGACTCAGCAGGTATTGATGTTCTATGGGATATCGATGTACCAAGATCAATTCTTACAGAGTTAACTAGAGACACTTCACAGACAGTTGACATAACAATCAATGTCCCTACACAAGTACCTGCTGGCGATTACACAGTAGTAATTCAGACATTTAGCGAAGAGGATTATCCAGATGATACAGGACATAGAACAAGACTTCGTGATGAAGTAATGTTCCAAATTACTGTGAACGAGTTCTACGATATGCAAATCAGTATGGACTCATCTATCGACAACCCTGTGAAAATCAGTGCCCCAGGTAGAATTGTAGAGTTCGTTGTCAATGTCACTAATGCTGGAAATGTCCCAGATACACCTTCTTTACACAACCATACTTCGACAAGAGATAGCTCGACAGGTAATGTACTTTGGAATACCTTGCCAGGAATGGGAGCACTTTCCGATTGGAAGGTTGAGTGGAAGATGGTCAACTATGTTGGTAACGACTTAGTTGTAGAGACGCCGTGTGTTGAAACAACCTCAGACGCAGATGATTTCCCAGATGATGTGTGTGTATACATGACTGATATCGATGAATGGCGACTACCAGAAATGGACCCTTACACAACTCACATGATGATTGCAACAGTACACATCGCAACCGGCGCTAAATTAGATACTCGTTACATCGGATTGAAGGTCACAAGCATGGCAGGCAATATGCTAGAAGATGGCGACCATGACGATAGCCCAGAGTGGGCAGGCGAGCTACTAGACACCAATGAGATGATTCTAACTCTAAGGTTGAAGGCACCTAACTTGGTGGTTGATGAAGTAAGTGTTGAAAGATACAGCGATGAAGTTGGCAAATCGATACCTGTCAAAGTAGTTCTACTGAATAAAGGAAATGTCCATGCAACAAACATTGAAATCGTGCTTTGTGAATTCGATGGATATGACAATGAAATGGAGAAAGAAATACGTAACAATGGTTGTCCTGAAGGGTCTATTGTAAGTCGCCAGACAATCGGAGCAATCCTGGGTGTTGATGCTAGCGATGAACCAGAACCTGTTGAAGTCTATCTGCTGTATCCAGTATCTGCTGGCTCAAGCGATGTTGTGGTAGTAGTAGATCCTACTAACAACATCGTAGAGGTTAGTGAATCTGATAACATTAAGAAAATCGATCAGGAACTATCTAGTGACTCACCTTTCTTCGATGTTGCTGGACAAGTTGTCAGTAACTGGGCTCTACCATTTGGTGTCCTAATGCTGACATTCTCATTGTTTGGTGTTCTTTACCTGGTCGGTAAAGGCAGGAGAGCCGATGTCAAGGACAGACTTGCTGAACAAAGCAGCCTGATTTCGGTTTTGCAAGAAGATGAAAACTGAAGCAATTAGGGCATTGTCCTCGGAGTTAGTCTTCGGGGTCAATGCCCAATGTTGCCCACCATGGTAATTCCATGGTTTGAGGAGCAGAGATGAACTGGTTTGTCCTTTCAGCCATTTGTCGAACTACTCTTGATCGGACTTCTTCCATCAACTTCTCACTTGCTTCAGAGCCTAGTTGCAATTCCCTAGCGAATTCTTTGAAATTGAATTTTGAGGATGGAGCTTCCAAAATATTGTGAACCATAAGCCGCTGTTCATATGATTCAAAATCCGAATCAACACTAGTTGAAACCCGATGTTTAATTTGCTGGTGTAACGAAATTAGGGCATCTCTTTCTCTATCGAGTTTTTCGATTGCTTGAGTAATTGAGGACAGGTGATGAGCGCCTTCTCCGACGCTTATCCTCTTTCTTCCGCTTACCACTTCAGCGATTGCGATAGCATCTCCACGCAATTTTCCAGACAGTTTCAAAGGCCCTCCAGAGGGGAGAACTCTTTGGCTACATTGGAACAAATCGGGTCCTAAATCGATTCGAATCGATAGGGCTTGTTGTACTGAGTAGATATTCTTTGGAGGGCCACCTTTGTTACTAGCAACTCTCATTTTTGCAACAAATTCACCTTTTTCTAGAATGCGTAAATGTTTCATTACGGCCTGTTGAGATATTCCAATCTGTTCTGCCAGCTGCAAGGGGTAATGCGGTTCTCTCACCAATCTCTCTAATATCTGCCTACGTGCTTTGTTTTGCAAAATCGCTAGCGCTTCGTCTAGGTCAGTCATAACTTCACAACCATTAGTTACCTAGCGGCTGATACCTATGAACTTCACGCTAATTGGTTCGATTCATCCAAGTTCTTCCAAGAGCCAATCGTCTACTGAAGTACCTAGAGTAGATTGGTCATTGTTTATTCCATCATTACCAGCGACTGCTGATGCACTTTCATCGTCGGGATTGTTTTGTTCTATTTCCTCAACCTCTTCTTCCTGTGAATCTTTATCCCTGAGAATTTTATATGCCTCAAATTCAGCATCCGAAATCTCTCCATCACCGTCAAAGTCAATTTTGCCCCAAGCAGCGTTTACTTCACCAAGCTGTTGTTTTAATTTCTTTATTTTCCTTGAAGACAATGCCATCTTTATCAGTACAAGGATTACTATTACTCCGACGATCTTCAATATCAAATCTGAATCCAGACCCTTCTCGCTTAGGAATTCTCCCCACGAGAGTGAATCAGATGTTGAGTCTTCATCAGAATTAGAATCAATTTTTTGATCGTTATCGTTTTCATTAGGCTCGTTATTGTCCACCTCGTCCGCAACACTTCTTTCAGGGTCAGCAGGATATGCATCCGCATTGTTTCCAACACCATCTCCATCTGAGTCAATCCATTCGGTTACGTCATTTGGGAATGCATCTAAATCATCTTGATATCCATCTCCGTCTGAATCAACTAATAGGTCACAATAATCGGGCACACCGTCTTCATCAACATCAATTAAATCATCACCATCAGGACAAATGTCAGCATTGTCTCCTATGCCATCGTTATCTGAATCGAGAGTTTCATTTGCATCTTCAGGGAATGCATCGGAGTTATCTCCTACACCATCCTCATCGCTATCTGCTGTTTCGTTGACATCATCTGGGAATCTGTCAGCATTGTCACCAACGCCATCCCCGTCTCTGTCCTGCGTCTCGTTTGCATCGTCAGGGAATGCATCCGAGTTGTCTCCAACGCCATCCTCATCGGTATCATTCCACTCCTGAGAATCCTCAGGGAACGCATCCTCTGCGTCACCGACTCCATCCCCATCATAATCAGTATCGGTATTATCACCGACTCCATCACCGTCAAAATCTGTGGTTTCGTTAGCGTCATTTGGGAACGCGTCAGAATTGTCGCCAACGCCATCACCGTCCGTATCTACGGTTTCATTAGCGTCATTTGGGAACGCATCAGAATTGTCGCCAACGCCGTCACCGTCAGAGTCCAATGTTTCATTCGAATCATTCGGGAAGGCGTCTGAATTATCTCCAACGCCGTCTCCATCAGAATCGGTGGTCTCATTCGGATCATTGGGTAGGGCATCGGAATTATCCCCTACTCCGTCTCCATCGGAGTCTGTATCTTCTGTCGGGTCATAATCGAAATCATCGTTTTCATTTGAAACACCGTCACCGTCGATATCTGAATCTTCAGCATCCTGGCATCCATCAGAATCCATATCATTTCCAATATCCGTCATTCCTTGGGGGCAACCGTCAACTTCGTCAGCAAAGCCGTCATTATCATCGTCCTCATCTTCAGAATCTTTACACCCGTCACCATCATAGTCAGCCCCTGGACCAATTATTCCAAAATGGCAGCTATCTAACAAATCGATTATTCCATCGTTGTCATCATCGTTATCGGCGTTATCTCCAGAACCGTCACCGTCATAATCAGTGGTTTCTGATGGGTTAGATGGAAAACTGTCTTCGTAATCAGGAATTCCGTCTCCATCAGAATCGAATGTAGGATAGTAATTGTCTGTGTAGTACATTATGCTGCCAAAATTTGAACTTTGCTTATTGAAAAATGCCATGTGGGCACTATCATTAGAGTCTAATTTCATGCTGAGGTATCTCCCCCAGTCAGTGTGGGAGAAATAATGATCTGTGTGTGTCAAACCCGATTCTCTTAGAACGATTTCACCAGAATCAGTATCTAGACAACCAAAATTTAGATCACGCCTATTCGTATCAACTCTGTGGTTATCAGCGTATGAAAAACAGGGGTTCTCTGAACTATCAAGTTCTAGTTGGGTATATCCAATGAAGCTATTTTCATGAGAAATCGATAGATTCCAACCGTCCCACGATGTACCATTTTTCTTTATGTATCCGATTTCTGTTTGTTGATTGTATTCAAAAGTAATATGCGGATCACCAAACTGGTCGACTTCTATGTCACAATATCGTCCTCTGTTTTGAGATGTGTTTGTCTCTAAATCATCGCTTAGGACGTTGTCTTCCTTCACCCATGATGAACCACTATATGTTGCATACCCTAGCTGTAACAGACTTTGGTCGAAATAGCAAAGATGCGGTACATCTGCATCACTCAAAGTCAATTGTAGGCCCTTTTTATCTCCTCCATCCTGAGCGCCTACATTCTCAATATGCCAACTTGTACCATCATACATAGCGTATTTTAGTGTATTTCCGTTTACTTTCGAATATGCGATATGCGGGTTGTCAGTGGAATCAATCTTTATTGCAGAAAACCAACCTAATTTTGTTCCAGAGTCGATTGTGTAATTATGCCAACCTGTATTGTTCTTGAATGCATATTTGATGCTATTGACTCCATCTCCTGAATAGTAGGAGATGTGAGGCCGGTCTTGACTATCCAAATCGATAGACAACCAACTACCTGCAGTGTTACCAAGATTGGTATCTACAGTTTCGACTACCCAGACATTGTAGCCAGAAATTTGAGTCGCAGTTACATCCAGAGTAGCGTATGAAATTTTCTTTACATTATCACTTAAATTCTGGTAGGCAACATGGGGCACGTCATGGCTGTCTAAGGCCAATCCTACGCCTCCCCATCCATGATTAAATGTGATGTTTTGAGTAATTTGATCTACATTAGCACCTGAGTGTGAAAGGTACCTTAAATCCTGATCCGATAAATCGTAATAAGAGAAATGAGCTCTATTTTGTGTGTCAATATCTATTGATATGAACTCACCTTCTTCATCAATTTCAACAAAATCCCATGATTGATTTTTGTGGGCGTACTTGATTGCTCCTCCATTGTCTCTGTCAACATATGCGATATGCGGTGAATCATTGGCATCGATTGCAATAGCACAATACTCTCCAACTCTTCCAACAGAGTCTACTGGTTCAGTTGTCCAATTACCTCCACCAAAATTAGTATACATCAAATTCTGGAATTGCATGTTGTAATGGGCGATGTGAGCATTATCATTTGAGTCTAGAGATAAACTGGCATGTGCGCCAACGTTGTTTGTTGAATAAGCAGTCGATTTGTACCATGCTGAACCATCATTGTACATGTACATCAAATCGCCTGCAGTTGCATTGTAGTAAGCTATGTGGGGCCAATTTCCTGAATCTAACTGTAGAGAAACATACTCTCCAACGTTATCTACTCCTTGCCAATTTCCATCTAGTGTCATATTTATCCAAGAACTACCATTGTAGTATGCATATTTTAGGTTGGTATTGGTCTCATCCCTGTAAGCTATGTGCGGATTAACGTTTGTACTAACATCAATTGAAGCGAATTTCCCAACATCCCCATTCGAGTCAACAGTGATGTTTGTCCAGTTAGATCCATCATAATGAGCGTATTTCAAATTCTCATTCGTGCTGTCGTAATATGCGATGTGTGGCTTATCGAATCTATCCAGAACAAGAGAGGCATGCTCTCCAACATCACCAATCGAATCTACAGTTGTAGTATTCCAGTTCCAACCGTCATAATTAGTGTAAATTAAATCACCATTTTCTGCATCATAATATGCGATGTGAGGGTTATTTAGAGCATCAATTTTCAACGAGGTGTATTTCCCTGTATCTCCTAACTCTGCAATGTTCTTGGGCATGTTTCCAATAGATGTAGGAGACATTTCTGAATCATCCAAATGCTGTGTTGAAATGGTTGTGCCGATAGTTGAAATCAACATTATCGAGACCAGAATTAACGCAATTGAACGCATTCGAACCATCTGGGGCGAGAATTTGCATGGATATAATAGTCAATGTTTCATTTGAGTTAGAGAGATATCGAACAGAGTTGCGATTTCATGACTCATCCCAGCTCTTCCACGACTCGTCGGTTGGCGGATTCTCTGGGGTATGTGTACTGGCTTGGTAGATGGATCCAGTCCTTTTTTGAGCGGGCTTGGGCCTTGTATCGGTTGCAAATGGACTAGGAACGTTATCATCATTCTTTTGCTCGAATTCTGGCATCTCTCCTCTGACCAATTTGTACAACTGGTCGGTGGTCAATAGTTCCCTGTTGTTTTGGAATTCATGATCTTGTGCGCTAACTGAAGCAACCACTTCCTCTTGGGTGAGATGTACTTTATTCTGCTTGTTTTTGTTGATCGTAACAAGAATCCACCCCAGAGGGAATATCACAGCACCTAAACAGCAAGTACCGAGTGTAGCAAGGAAACCTACGTCTCCAAGTATTTCTATCAATACACTCTCTCCATTGGTGAATAGAACCTTGTTAGCACAACCATCAGATTCTTGACAACTAATTGTTACCAAGACTTCNGTAGTTTTGCTGATTTTCAGAGTTGTAACTCTTGAAAAATCTACATCTACCGCTTGAGCCTGAAAATCACTTCTACAATCTTCGTCAACATTTCCAACAGGTTCACCGTTTTCGATAACCTCGTACTCAATGTCATAGTTTGAATCATCTCCTTCGATATTCACAACCCAGCATCCAGAAGTTAGCGTTAACATGTTGACTTGACCAAATTCTGCAGAATGTTCTGCCATCTCTCTAGGGTCGTTATAGTCGTTGAAATCTTCGANGAAAACTGAAAACGATACTACTCCCAAAAATCCCATAATTAGGCCAGCAANCATCAGCCTTTTCGGCCACTGTGATGGCTCGGAGGATGCTTGCATGAAAAGCCCTAGACAGAGGCCTAATTTCAAACAAACGGCTTCATGATAGTCCCATTTCACCTAACTTTTCCGGCAGATATGTGTCAGTTACGAAATCTAAACCGTACTTTGCAAGCGATTGTTGTTCGGCCTTTTTGCCAACTTCTAACATCATGTTGATTTGATCCTGCCACCAGCCATCTGCGAATCTTGGATCCGATAATTCGGCATTCAGAGCCTCTATGTCCTTTTTCGATAGATCATCAGCAGGTAAATCATAAGCAACAATATCGTCTGCTGTTATTCCAAGATAGGTGGCTGAAGGAGTTGCCAAATATTCTGAAATGTGTGCTGTTTTAATCGCTCCGTAAGCGATGGAAGCGAAAATACGGAAAGACCACGGGTCACCGTCGAGGAAGACAACAACAGGGAGATCCCATTCTTCGTTCATCCTTTTTATTATCCTTCTAGTCGANCTAGCAGGTTGACCCTTGAGGTGGATTAAACCGCAATTGTATTCCTCATCAAACCCATTTTCAACCAGTCTGTCAAACATACCTCCGGTTTCGATAGCCATNAGGAACTTAACGTCGTGCTCTTTGAGTTGTATCTTCTCAATCTCTACATTATATGGTACGCCATACCCAGAATCNCCAACATCGTCTCTGGCGTTTATTGTCATCCATTCGCCTCTTCGATTTAATTCATTGATCGTTACATTGCCAATCATTCTAGCTCCATCCTCTTCTGGTCTTAGTTTGAAATCCTCTCGTAAACATGAGGTGACAACTTCGAGGTCTTCTGCAAGATTATTTGATTCATTTTGACTTCCAAATTTGCCCAAGCCCCAACCTTCTGATATGTAGTACATTTCTCTAAGTGTTGATGATTTTCCAGCCTCAATCATTTCTTCAATAAATTCTACGACATGTAGAGCTCTAAGCAGGTTTTTCGCAGAACCAAGGCTTGTAGCATCTCTTGTTGATCGTTTTTTACCATATTTGTAAACACCTAACTTTCTATCAAAACCAATATTGTTCTTGGTCCTTACAGGTAGAGTCATCGTCGGAGGATCGCCCTTCACTATTCTGTCGTACATTTCTTCTACAACAAGGTGNAATCTTGCTTTGGTTAATTCNGGATCATTAACTCGAGCCATCAACTCTCACCTCCGAATAGTGTGGTTTGACTGGTATTTCCTTCGACGAATCCCGGTTCGAATNTTTCTGCTTCGGCGTCTGTGTTTTCGGTTGCGGGCTGTTCNAAGGCCTTCTCTTGANTTCGAATCTCTTCGAGCATCTTTTCNTCTAATTTTGTAGCACCAATCACGTCTTGACTTCCTCTAAAGAATACATCAGTTTCCGTCCAGTCTCCTTTCTCTAAATTAGATAACGAATATTCCACAACTGCTCTCTCGCCCGGCTCTAGGGTCTCTATTTTCCATCCCCATATACCCATGGTCTCTTTTCTGCCNCCTCTATCGTTTCCAACCATTTGTGCNCCTTCTTTCTCAGGCCAATTCACAAGNAAAGAATAGCTTCTTGCTCTTGAGGTATAATTGAACAGTGTTATTGAGACATCAGTNTGTTTTGTCTCCTTATTCCAAGTTGTTTTCTCGTTACAAATTACAGCGCTCATNATCTTTGTAATTGATCCTGCTAAATCGGGTACAGGGCGCTCAAGTATGGCTGCAGATTTTGCTGCAATTGCNGGAAGAATGTCGTTNATNANCTCAAACTTTTCTCGGGTTTTTGCCATTTTCTTCTTTTTCTCTANGTGTTTGCGTAATCCTCTGCCCATTTCNAGCATCGCTTTCCTAGTTTCTTCGAAGACGAACTCATTATCCGATAGAGCTTCCTTAGCTTCTGAAGTAAACTGNACGTTAGTGCTAGCCAAGTGAACCAAAATTGCAGCAGGCCCCTTNGGTACTCCTTTTCCTCCTGCTTGCTCTANCCCATACTGCCTCCAATCAACACTNTCTATTGCCTTTGTCANTAGGCAACCACCCTGTTGNTACATCAGNGGNACGCGATTNGCAAATCTCAAAATNTCAACGTGNTTATCNGCAGCCATATCTTCTCCAAAAATNAGGCCGACTTCTACCTGGAATGGATTTCCNTGACTTACTGAAGGTGCTCTTGTCATNGTCGATATGAACTTNGAATCAATGGTTTTGGAAAGTCCTTTTTTGATCAACATNTCTTCGATTGGAGAAAGGCAATTTGTTGGCGGACTTAGGAGTTTAATCCTCTTTTTGTTCACCAATCGTTCTCCTTGAAATGCTTCAAGCAAAGCTCTTACATCATCTGGTTTCATTGATTTTGGTTTTGTAGATACTTGAAGTTCTGCAGCCTCGCATAACTCCTTTGCAGCCCTCATTGAGACACCAGAGAANTTTTGCCTCAAGAAAACGGTCAATCTCGAATCTTGAGATTCTCTGCACATTCTCTGTAATTGTCCNAGTTCTATCCCGTGCGGGTGAGGTTTGATTGCGTCAACCTTTCTTGGCAATCTTTCTGTCACTCTAGGCCAATGGTAAACCTCACCATCTGGATCTGTGAATGTAATTTCTGCATGTGGATTGACAATGCTTGTCATCCTAAGGTACTGAAATACAGACTGTCTACCTCTCTGGTATTTTGCTTTCATTTTCGTGGTTACTCTCAGTCCGTGTTCCTTTAGAGTGAGGTCGTCATTCTCCCAAATAACCCTAGTTTGTTCGCTTTTTACTGCCTTATTTTTTCTAGTATCCAACCCGATATTTACACTAACTGCGGTCGGCTCTCCCGCAATCTTAGATTGTACATGCGTAGGCTTACCAGTTGTAAGTTGGGAGTACATGACAACTCCAGTAATACCAATTCCTTGCTGACCTCTACTTTGTCTAATAGCATGAAATCTTGAACCAAATAGTAACTGTCCGAATACTTTCTCTATGCTCTTTTGTGGTATACCTGGCCCATTATCTTCAGTAACTAACTCAAGAATATCCTTCCTTGTATCAATTTTCGAAATTTTCACTTTTATGTCCGGGAGAATACGAGCCTCTTCGCAAGCATCAAGAGAATTGTCAACCGCTTCTTTTACAGCGGTTATAATCGATCTAGGTAATGAATCGAAACCCAGGAAGTGTTTGTTTTTCTCAAAGAATTCTGAAATCGCAATTTGCTTTTGATTGCTTGCCATTTTGTTTGCAATACCTGACATCTAAAACACCACCTAAGGTCCTCCTTCGTCCTAATGACGTCGGGCCTTGAGTATCAATACCCCAACGCCTAAGGTTCTTGAACCATATCGTTCATTTTGGCTCATCGATGGCAATATGCGCTAGGGTTATATTTCTCAGATACGCAATTATCCATATTGTAACTATTATTGAAACTGTAATTGCAGCCCAATATGTCCAATCCTTTGTTTGGTTAAATGCGGCAGCAATATCAGATGCCTGTGAGCCCCAATAGGCGTACAAAGCTCCAGGAACAAGCATACCAAAGTTACCAATTAGGTAATCCTTCCACTTCACATCGGTTAACCCATATCCATAATTTAACACCGGATACGGTATTACTAAACTGGTTCTTGTTAGAAACACACACGTTAGACCATCTTCGCTAACAGCTTTTTTCATTGCTGATAATACAGGTCGATTTTGTAATTTTCTTTCTACTCTTTGGTANANATATTTTTGNGTCAGCCAAAATGGTAGGATTGAGCCAAGGAATGCTCCTATGAATGCGATTACCCATCCNCCCCAAAATCCAAACAATACCCCAGACACAAATTTGTGGAAGCTAGCTGGGGCTNCTAGAAGTGCAAGAATAACATACAGGATAAGCCACGCGATAATTCCAATGAAGCCATTTTCGGGGAACCAGTAAGCCTCTTCAATTATTGGAGCAAATATCGTTTGGGTAAGATAAATAGTAAACGCAATACCAGAAACCACTCCGCCCACACTAAGTGCCGCCAATGTACGTTTTGAGGTCATGCTCATTCAGTAAAAAAGTCGTCTTTCCATGCACTTATGTGCCCTGTGAAAGCACTCGCAGCAACTGTGAGAGGGCTTGCTAGGTACAATTTTCCTGGCCCCGATCTTCCTTGGAAGTTTCTGTTAATTGCCGATACTGTAACNTGGTCNGGTGTTATCGACACCCCTGGTCCTGCACCAATACAAGCACCACATCCCGGATCGATTAGCTTCACACCAACCTTAAGGAACAAATCATGCCATCCTTTTCTGACAGCCAAATCTTTCACTTGCCCGCTTCCATANTGTATGTAAAAGTCCACACCATCTCTAACCGACAACCCAGCAGCGTTTGCNGCNGTGCANACCTCAGCATAATANGCAACATCGTCTTCTTTTCCAGCAGTGCAAGAGCCACCATAAGCAATGTCAATTTTTACTTGGCCGATATCAGAAATCAACGCACCNTTCGTTGGGTCTGAAGGGATACCTTCGTCAGGGTTTCCAGGGTGTGCAACCATTGGAACAATCTGATTCAGATCGATGTCATGTACGCCACCATGGTATACCGCTCCTTCATCGGGATTAACTGATTTAGATGCCATTATTTCTCTATCGAGATTCTGTGCTTTTTCCATCCAGTCGTATAACAGTTCATCAGCCTCGCAGATACCAGTTCTTCCACTACATTCCGTAGCCATATTACACAAAGTTGCCCTNTCGTCTACCGATAGAGATGCAAGACCGGGGCCGCCAAATTCCATCGAACGGTTTAGTGTCAATTCTTCTCTNGCGTGATCTGCCAANATGTAGAGTATGACATCCTTTGCAGTGCAACCATCATTCAGTTTGCCAGTAAGATTGAATCTAATTGATTCTGGTACTTTTACAAATGTGAATCCAGAGTAAACTAAACTAGCATATTCTGTAGCNCCCACGCCATATGTAAGCGCGTTGGAGGCACCCCCCATACAGGTGTGTGAATCNGTAGCTTGTATGAAGTCTCCAACTTCGATAAATTCCTCTCTAGCNACTTGGTGACAAATACCAGGAGAGACACCATTGACAGCGGAATAGTCTCTAACATTCGTGTGTTTTTGAAATTCAACTTGGAGGTCTCTTAGCGTCTGAACTTTATTCATGTGCGGAACAAATTTTGGGTTGTGAGCAGCGTATANCAAATGGTCCTCAAAGACAGCAAATTTGCTTGGGTTTGGTAATGAATAATCTTCACCGTATTCTTCAGTGAGGAATGTATGAACCTGNGCAGTCGTAAATTCGTGACTGTANCCTCCTTGAACNTGAGCAATAACCGGGTCATTTGGCTGAACACACTGTCCTTCTTTCTGCCCTACAAGATTTCTTGAAATTATTTTTTCTGCCATTGTCATTGGCCTCTCTTCTGTGTNAAGAGGAGAGAGAGAAATCTGCTTTTTTGTCAGTTTTTCNGCAAACGGGAATAAACCACCTGCCTCAATGATTAATCGAGTAACAGGGTCATATTTTGAAGTGAATTCAGACAAAGGNATACTTTCTCCATCCTGTAATTTTTGAAGAGTGTCATATCCTGCCATGAGTTGTCCAAGATTGATATTATTTCTCTCATGAATCGGTGCGAACGAGGATGCGATAACTATGCGAATACCAGCCCAGCGTTCGCATTGGGCAGCTGTTTCTCTCGAGGATCCAGTGCCTTTTCTCTGTCCCGAGACAATAATCTCGAAGTTTCCATCGATTAGTGCCTTTTCTCTGAATACTCTCATTCCATCCTGCATGAGTCCAGCATATGCATTTTTGGCNATTTCAGATGGTTCATGGTCAAAGCAAACCCAGGCNGGGGTCATCACATCAGTATTGATGTCATCTAGAAGATCTTCTGGNTTAATATCTCTCATGTTGAGGTTTAGACCATCATACAATTGTTTCTTTATCAAGCCCAAATCTTTNGTCAAAAATAANACTCTTTTTCCGGGTGTGAGACTAATTTTTTCCGGCGGCCATGCATCGGACATCTTCTCTCCCCATCAGCGTCAAAAGGTCGGATGGTATAACCGGTTCGGAGTTAGACAAATCTCAGCATCAAGGAAATCTTAGTTGCAATCTTTGTAGAATTTCTAACATTCGGCTTTGATTTTGTGAAAAAGCAATAATTCGCCTATTCGATGTATAGAGCGNCATTTGGTATCGAAAGTGTATTAACGGTGCCGGCAAATNNTTAAAATACCCCCTTCGCCGGGGATTTAATAGTTAAATGGAAAGATTTCAATTTTCCATGGATGTGATAAGATGGATAACCAACATGTAGAAGATATCGTAAAATGCCCTGAATGTGGTAGCCGTTCNCTAACCCGCGATGAGACACGCGGTGAAGTTGTCTGTGATGACTGTGGTCTCGTATTGGAAGACAACGTCATCGACCAGGGAGCAGAATGGAGAGTATTCTCTCCAGANCAAGGAGATCAAAGAGCTCGTACTGGTGCACCAATGACAGTTATGCTGCACGACAAAGGGTTGTCTACAGATATCGACTGGCAGAACAAGGACTATTCTGGAAAAACGATCAACTCACGCTACAGATCCCAGTTTTATCGTATGAGGAAATGGCAAAAGAGGTCTAGAGTTTCAAATGCCACCGAGAGAAACCTTGCTATGGCACTTGCTGAATTAGACAGAATGGCAAGTAGACTAGAACTTCCAAAGTCCGTGAGAGAAGCGGCTGCTGTAAATTACAAGAAAGCAGTTGAAAAGAGACTAATCCGCGGCCGCTCAATCGAGGGTGTAGCAGCAGCATCACTTTACGCTGCATGTCGTCAATGTGGCGTTCCACGAACACTTGATGAGATTGGTCAAGCAAGCAGAACAGGNAGAAAAGAAATTGGTAGAACATATCGATTTATGGTTCGTGAATTGAAGATGAAGATTATGCCAACCGGNCCAGAAGATTACATCTCAAGGTTCTGCTCTGGATTAGGATTGGATGCAGAAGTTGAGGCTAAAGCGCATGAANTAATCAAGGCAGCACAAGAAAAGGAATTGACAAGTGGGCGTGGACCAACCGGAATCGCAGCTTCGATTATCTATATCGCAAGTGTTCTGTGTGGAAAAAGACGCACACAAAGAGAAGTTGCAGAGGTTGCGGGTGTAACAGAAGTTACAATCCGAAACCGATACAAGGAACTAATTCAGAACTTGAACATTGAACTTGATATTTGAGACCGATTCTCANCGAATTGGATATCTCAGAGGTGATAGTATGAAGAGTAGGCTTAGGGTCTCTGAGAAGGTGATGGAATCACTAGTATCAGGNTTANGTGAAGCTCTTACTATNGGGATAGAGTCATGGCCTTTACCAAATCCGCCATTATTCGACTCTGATTTTCCTCCNGTTCACCCAACNGAGAAATCCAAAATCATAGACTTAGGTTTGGGATTGTTGAATGCTGACAAAGGTATGTTCGATAGACATCTATCTATNGTTGTGGATTTGATAGTTCCACACAGGATGAATCTATCAGATGATCCATTTGAAATTCATGAAAGATGGTTACTGAAAAGATTAGACATCCTTACTGAGAGGCTGCTTTTCGCAATTGCTACTGAGTGGTTAGCCCAAGCCTTAGACCAATCATCCCCTGATTGTGATAGGTGGTGGCTATCAGTCGCATTAGTTAATGGTCTATCTAATGCCTCTCACGGCCAACCTGTACACCAAGGATATCACCTTGTAGAATCAATTGCTTTGGCCGAGAGACCAGGCACTTGGCACACTCAGCCAGATGTGTCCAACGCTAACATCGATTGGAACCCACACGGTATGGTCCCAAGAACGACCTCAGTGGTTGCTCATGAGGCAGGAACACAAGCAGCGATATGGCTGATGACCCAATTAGAAAACGGTAGCGAAGAGAGAAGGAAACTGCTTGTCGAGTGGTGTCGACTCTTGTTAGAAAGGAAAGAGTTGATTGAACCTCTAGGGATTTCAAAAATTCTGATTAGACGTGCAGGAGATCCATCTAGTGAAGTCTCTAGTAGAGTTGTGATGTGCCTTGCCAAGTTAATTGAGGGGGATAAAGATGCAGGCGTTGAGTGTGTGAGGGTTCTCAATTCGCGAGACGACATACTCACTAGAAGAGGCCTTGCAGATGTTTTAACTAGACTATTCCGTAGAATCACGACAGATGCAATCCCGCTGTTGGATAGCATGTTAGAAGACGATGACGAAAGCGTTCTTGCTGCAGCAAGTGCGACAGTAGGAGACTTACGGTTCCTTGACAAAGCTATGTGGGCAGATAAAATTCTAGAATTGTGTTCTCATCATTCACAAATTGTCCGTAGAAATCTTGTTTACACAATTAGAGACTATCTTGAAGAGTTCTCAGACGATTCGCGTGGTATAATTCCAAGACTATGGGCGGATGGTGATGAGGTATTGATGACAAGGCTTCGAGAGCTAATTATGCGTATGGACGAGGTTGATGCAGACCGATTTGCAGCAACTCTTCGTTCATTAGATGGCTTAGACATTGAAGACTTGTGGGTTCCTATGCGCGTCAAAAATGAGGATAGGGTTACACAATGGCAACAGTGGTTAGTCGGAAAAGCTGAACAGCCAGAGACTCCAACACGCTCTGAAATTCATATCTCTGATATGACAGAAGGAGAGTTGCCCGAACTCGACGACGCATTGAACATGCTGGATGATATGGGTTTCCTTGATTGACAAAAACCTCTTGAATACGTCTGAGAATTTGCATCCATGCGCGGGCCAACTTTCCTAGTGAGCATTCTTCTTCTGGGCAGTGTATGCTATTTTGGCACTGTTAGTGCAATCGATTACGACACAGGAATAGAAATGTCTGTGGTCTATGATAGTGAAACTGAAATTGCATCAGTAACAATCACAGCACCTGAAACAAGCAACATCACCCTTCTTGATGAACTAAAAAACACCGAGTTTGTTGTTTACCGAAGTCCACACAATGCAATGGTCCCTGGTTTTACTGAAATCGTTGCTACAGGCATAAAAATTTGTGAGCAAACGGATTTGAATTCTGAGTGTTCGGGTTCATCAATAACATTCCAGCATTATCCAAACCCATCAAATTATTCTGTATTTTTTTATTACCTTGTGCTAGAGAATAATCAGAATTTTGTTCACTCTGTCGCCCTGGCTGCAAACATCACTCAAGAGGTCTCACCTCCAGTGGCAGTGGAAAACCTTACCGCAAGTTACGTAAATGGAATTACAGATTTGACATGGGATTATCCCCTTGGGTTGGACATGAATCATTCAATCATGATATACAGCCACGAGTCGCCAGCAACTCGAGAAAACTGGGATTCAATGCCAAAAACCATAATCAGTAGCAATGTTCAATCAGGGATTAACAGTTTTCAGATAAATCACTCTGGAAACAATGTAGAGAGGTCTGTTTACTATTCTGTTACGCTACTTTACGCTACTTCTGAGGATACACGGTTTTTGGGAACAAATACGCTGCATCAGCCAATTCTGGAAGATAACGTAGCACCGGTTTACATCGGAGAGTTGGATGCGGCGTTTAATTTTGAAACCCAAAAAACCACGCTAGAATGGACGCAGTCAAATTATGATGAGGATTTATCAATCAATATCTATCGTTTGGAGCACAATGTAGATGTCATAGACCCAGATCTAAACATAGCAACAATCAATGCTCTGACTTCAACTTATGATATTGATGTACCATTCGGAGAACACAGGCAATCATCGTATGCAATCACCTTGGTTGACCAGGCTGGAAATGAAATTCTAGATTTAACAGAAGGGTCGCCAGTTTCAGATCCAATTATTGAATCAACAATTGAAACCACTACGGTAACAAATTTGCGGGCTGAAAGATTTTCAGATGGAACAATTGTTCTGAATTGGGATGATAATACGAACAACCCTACTGCACAAGCAAAGGTATGGAGGTCAATTTCAGGACAAATTACCTCAACCGATGACATTGAAGAACTAGGTGTTCTTAATTCCTCATTAGAACAATTTAGTTTCAATCCAGTTAATTCAGTTGATGAGGCCTGGTATGCCATTACACTAGATGCAGCTTGGGGCTCATCTCAACAGCCATGGCATGATGAAAGGATGATTTTGGGGACCAATTCTTTAGAAATTTCATTTCAAGAGACCGAGTTAAAATTTGAAGAAACTGTGCTTAATGTGAGCGCACATGTACTAACATCATCCGGTTTCAGAGCCAATTTAAGTGATGGCTCAATGATTAATTTGGGTGCGATGTATGAAGGAGATGTTGTCATAATCTCTACCTCCCAAGCGGTCGAAAGAATATCATGCAACGATATTGAAGGCCTTGGAAGCGTTTTATTTGTTGAAAACGATTGGGCATTAACATTTGATTCAAACAAATCAGGACAAAAGTGCCTCGGTACCATCGTTTCGGGAGAGGATGAGATAGGTTTCACCGTAACATGGAATTTTGTTGAACCTGAATCAATTTGTGTAGAGGGAGATACACGTTCTGCTGGAGATGGCTGTAATTACTGCGTTTGTGATGCCGGACAATGGGCTTGTACTGAAATTGCTTGTGAGGATAGCGAAGTAAGAGAAGATAGTAGGGTGTCTAGTGAAGACGGAGAACTAGAAACGGTCGGAGAAGTAATACTTGGTGTCATTATACTTGCTTTATTCGTCTATCTTGTTGTTATGATGCGCTCACCAATGCCAGAAGATTTGTACGAGGAAGAGTGATTATTCTTCTTCTGGATTTATTTGGTTATTATTGCTCAGATTAGCTGTTTCCTTTTCGGGAGACAAAGGACCACTCGAGCTTAACCAAACATAAATCCCGTTAGTGGTTACAAGCAAACCTACCAACGAAAGAACCAAGCCAGCTGGCTCGGGAAAGAAATCTATTCTGCCAATTGCATATGAAATACCTAAAATTACAACACCCACTGTCATCACAGTTTTACTTGATTCTGCGGGGTTTTGCCACATGTCCATTGTTGGCACAAATCCTCTTTTCGAAAAAGTAAGTCTAAACCATGCAGTGTATACAAGGTATAAACCAATTAATCCAAGAGATCCAGAAGTGAAAGTTTTGTCATTCCATGGCCCTTCTGGAGAAATATCGGTGAATGTTATTGCAATTAATGCAAAACCTACTGCGGCGGGAACCTTCCAGTCAGCCTTTTCCGCCATACACATCGCTAAAGGGCGCCACTCTTGAAAGGAATGGGGATGTTGGCCTGNGCAATGGCATTAGTNGAAGATGCAGTAATAGTAGCCGGCGGCATTGGTGGTCGAATGCTTCCAGCTAGTGCATTTGTCGCTAAAGAAGCCCTGCCGTTAGTCGATATTCCAGCATTAGTTCACCTTGCGAGAGAGGCGGTTTATGCAGGTGCNAAGCGTATTCACATAATCTCCTCTCCAAACAAGGATATGTCTGTTTTTCTGAAGGATAACACTTGGCTTCATGAAAAAAAGCCAGAGCTTAGTAATGAAGTAATTCTTCCTTTCAGTGATGTTGAGGTTCAAATCCATATTCAAGAGATTGCAAAGGGGTTTGGTGATGCAATAAGTTGCTTATCAGGTTCTATTAGCGGTCCTTTCATGGTACTTTTAGGAGATAACGTGCTTTTGGACAATTACACGACAACTGAGGATTACGAACCATCTTCTGCATCATCCATGTTGGTTGAATCATTTATTCAACATCGACTACCATGNGTTGGCTTAGCGGTTGTAGAAGACCCTGAGAATTATGGTGTAGTNTCAATGGAAGGCAANTTTGTAAAATCTATAATCGAAAAGCCAANCAGAAATGAAGCCCCCTCAAATCTAGTTTTGTGTGGTCGNTATATCTTTACAAACGATGTATTTGAATTGTTAGAGAAATATGATTTCNATAGCCATGGAGAGTTGCAATCAATTGCAGTTCAAGAGCATTGGATGAACAATAATGGATTGATTGGTATCGAATTAAGGGGATATGAATGGTATGACTCGGGGGCTCCTCTTCCGTGGCTTAAGAGCCAGATAGATTACGCACTAAAGCGACAAGATATGGGAGATGAGTTGAGGATTTGGCTAACTCAAAGACTTCAACGCTGACCAGGTTTCCAAAATGAAAGTGAAGTAGGAGAGTCATTTGTGGCTGCTCTTATNGCAAGGTGNTCTGCTCTCTCGTTCCATCTATGGCCGCTGTGTGCCTTGACATGTTCCCANGATAATTTGCGTAACTCGCAAACCTCCTTCCAGAGTTTTTGAACATGAGCAACCAATTCTCGATTAGCCTTGGCTTTCCACTTTCCAGTTGCTTGATTACCTGCATATTGCGAGTCGGTTTTGATTACGATTTCCTCCTCNCCACCTTGTTTGAGGCACCACCTTAGTGCCTCGGCAAAGGCTGTTAATTCTGCGGTGTTATTCGAACCTACTTCGGCACCTATGTAGTTCTCATCTACAGAGCTAGTTACCACTTTACCGCTAAACTCGTGGTGGATTTCACCGTTGCCACGCCCGAGATCATTAGAACCAGTAATTACAACAACACCCCATCCAGCGGGCGTTTGCGAGTCTACATTCTGATTGCCGATGCAAGACCCATCAACATAGATGTGGAACATTAGGAATTCACTCGCCAATTTCCGCCTTGTAGTCTGCAGGAGACATCAAGCTAGAAATTGCTGACACATCGTCTAATTTCATTTTAATTATCCAACCTTCNCCATATGGCTCTTGGTTCATTAATTCTGGAGCGTCCTCTAGCGCCTCATTGACAGCGGTAATTTCTCCAGCCAGTGGAGCGAAGATAGGAGATGCTGATTTTACAGATTCGACAACAGCGAATTCTCCCATGTCTTCACAAGTTTCTCCAACCTCTGGCAATTCAATGTATACAATATCAGTAAGAGCATTTTGTGCATGGTCAGTAATTCCGATGACAACTTCATCGCCTTCTACTCTTATCCATTCGTGCTCTTTGGTGTAATACATGCCTTCTGGGACTTCGCTCATATCCTTCCCTCACATCTTCGCAAATCTTCTAGGAAATCAAACCTTTCTCATATNTGGCTAGAACAATATGGACANATATTCCATGAAGCCTCGACCACATTTCCACAACTGGAGCAGGTTTTCTGTCCTCCGTCGTTAATCATAACCGAGTCATTTAGCACGGTGTTCCCNACCTGGCCAATTTGAACCATAGGCTGGCTTTGCTCTAGATTTTCTTGACGGATTTTTCCAGCCTCCTGATACAATCCCGCCTTTTCGTACGCCTTCGCAGCCTCCTCCCAGTTTCTTGCCATTTCGAGATTTTTAGCTTTGCGAGCCCAGTCAGTAGTAGTNGTTTGAGCAGTAGGAGTAGGCCGTGGTTGTGCTACAGGCTGCGGCACAGGTTGTACAACTTGCTGGCGGATAACGGGCTGCTGAACGACTTGNTGAACAACNGGGACATATTGTGGCTGTTGCTGGATTACAACAACCTGTTGGTTATCGACTTTTGTGGTTAGTGCAGAGATGGCAAAAATAAGTGANNNNCAGCANGTAAGGCTGCCGCACATTTCCATCCCAACTTGGGTNCTGTCNCCTTCATCAGAACCATCCATACAATCATCGAATCCATCATCTTCTGGACCACTTCCGACGCCTTGTATCACTTCTCCNTCNTCACANGTGTAACTCCATTCAANTCCNGTATTGTAGTTGTACACTCCAGTCGGGGGCTCATCCGTACCGGATGCACCTACCAAGATGAAACCAATGATTCCCAANATAACACAAATATTCCAATATCTGGTTCTGGTTTTCTTTCCTTGGTTAGGTATTTGCAATTTCATTCTTGTTCACCTAACTCTNTNGACAGCATCGAATGCTCGAGTCGTGCCCACGCATTCCCTATGTTGTCATCGTTCTNGTTTATCATTAAATCGGCTTCAACCCTAGATTTCATCTCAAATTCAGTTTCAACAGGAAACAATTTGGAGANAGGCCCCTCTCCCNTCTTGGTTAGATTACCAAGGAAAATTGAGATAAGGCCTGCCATTGGAATAAGGTAAGCTACTCCAATCCTATCAAGAGTAATAGATCCAGATATGAAACCTAAACCAGTGGCAAATAGTAGTCCCAAACCCGTACCCATCAGTAATTTGTNAGCACTTTCTGCTGGGGTCATATGACTCCCATCCCATTATCAGCCATGAAACCAGCGATAACCTAGTAGGTTTCACGCATTAATTTGTGAATCTTGTATGGTAGAAGAGCTCTATTCACCGGAGTCACTTCTAGGATTCTGGCATCGTCCCTTCTGCGAATGTCCTGNAAAAGAGGGTGTCTACTTTTCTTGTGCAAAGCNAATAATGTGGGCTTATCAACTTCCAAAGCAGATCTNACTACGTTGACAAATTCCTCAGACTCAACTGCAAATTTACCAATCTCATCGATTACGATCACCTCTGAATAATCTCTAGCATGTTCAATAGCAGGGANNGCAACGCTATCTAGGGATTCAGTATCAATTCCATACCCAAGAACTCTCAATCTGCTATCAATATCTTTGTGAGCCATTACAGCCTCATCNCCNGTGAATATGTCTATGACTTTGTATCCAACTCGTTCAGAACCTTCCATTATAGGCTCAGTTCTCATTCCGCCAATGATGTCTGTATTTTCGCCATCACCGCCTCTGGCGTTGATTTCTCTCTTCCTTTCATCCTCGAGCATCTCTAGGACTTTTGCCAATACAGCAGACTTTCCAGATCTTGGTAATCCGGTAATTCCTATTTTTGGATGTATGCCCATAGTTATCCCCTCAAGCCGTAAAGAACAAATTGCTCTGGCCCTTCGTAAGTAGGTACTATAAATAAAATGTATGGGAAAAATGGTGAATTTTCTTGTTTCCGGAAAGTCAAACACGACTTTCGACAAATTAGTACCTCGAAAATTCAGGTCTAGGGTTTGGTTTTATTTTCCCCTATTGATTATATCTTCGTCACCTGGAAGTGGCAATGCAATGAAATCTCTTCCAAGAGCAGCATTTTCCCAAGATTTAGATACCCATTCTAGAATATTGTTCAAGTCTTTTTTCTCTAATCCTGCCGCTTCACAAATTGATGTTAGAACCTTTATCTCTGCTTTGTCGTAATCACCATCCACAGACGCTAACAAAGCAGAATCTCTCAATGCTAATCGTATAGTTGAGGTTTCCATCCCTTCTAGGACCGAATCCAAGTCCGGTGGCTGAGTAAGCAATTGACGCACTTCTTCTCTGCTTTCAGGGTGTAACATCATTGAACCCATAGCAGCTTCAATAGCAGAGATTTCCTCTCTAACAAGCGCACCGTCCGAGGCTGCAACTAAGACTAGAGTGCAGGCAATTTTTCTGCGCTGCTCCTCAGATAGTGAGAGTGCGGCGTCGGGTAACAGACGATCACCTTGAAAGATTGTTCAACAAGTCATATCCTGCTTGCATCCAAGCATATCCTTCTACAGTCCAATCGAGTAGTCTATTGATAGCATCTGGTGACAAGTCGAGGTGTTCCGCAATTTTGTCCAAGGCCTCTCTCTCATCTTCATCGACTGTTCCATCTGAGGCTGCCATAAGAACAGCATCTCGTAGAGCAAGTCTGCCAGCTTCTTCACCTAAGCCGTCTAGACACTTTTCCAAACTTGGAGGATTTTTCAATGCAGATCTGATACTATCTCTTTGTTTTGGGGAAAGCAAAGCTGTACCAAGTCTTTGCTCGAACATTGCCATTTCTTCNACAGTCAATTCATTGTCTACACGGGTCATGTNAGCCAACAACATAGCATAAGCAAATCTTTCAGATTGTGGTAACTTGTGAACAGTATCTGGCAGCATTGAATGACGCTAGTANGTCGTATGTATTGAATGCCTCGCTAAAATCGACTNCTTGAAATGTAACTAGTACCGCAAATTAACATGGCCGAGGTTGTAATCTACACCAATCGCGGCTGCCATTATTGTGTTATGGCAAAGCACTACCTTGACTCGAAAAAGATCCAATACATCGAAAAAAAACTGGGTAAATCGAGATCNGTAGATCAAGAATTTGCGGTTATGACGAATAATGCAAAGAAAATACCACAGATATTTATCGCTGGTGAATGGATTGGTGGTTATGAGGAATTACTGAAGTATGATAATGCAGGAGAACTCAACTGGCGACTGGGATTAGAAGACAAGCCCAAGGTTGGATTTGTTCAAAAGATCGCACGTCTTTTCAAGGGAGAGAAGTACTAATNTCCTTGAATGCAATNTCTCTTTGGCCTAGGTAATTTAGAACACCCCACAGNCTCGAGTTTAGATAGAAAACAATTCGAGGGTTGAATCCCCATGATACGGTTCCAATGTAATAGCATGCAGAAGACCCAACCCATCCGATGGTATACAACCCCATGCTCGCTGGAATAGTCCACCTAGTATCTCGCTCAGANTTAAATGTCCATATTCGGTGAGTCCAGTGGGCTAGAAATGAACCTAATACCCATGCTATCGACCATGAAATAGTCGGCCAATACCCGCCTTCTGGTAGAACAAAAATCATAATTTCAAACAATACGATAAACACTGAGAAATTAACTCCNGCAGTTAGTAGATACCTGCGAAATGTTCCGTGGTTTCCTAGCATCTAATCATCCTCAGAAATTACATCCGATTTTTTCCCTGTAGGAATATTCCTCAGCGATGCATTNTCGCTCTGTATAGCATCTAAAATCTCATAGTCGACTTTGAGACTTCTAGCCAATTCTCGCAAAGCAAGCGTGTCCTTTGGAAGACATTTGCCGCCAAAACCTCGGTTTAAGCCCATCAANGGCTCTAGATGTGATTCGCCGATTGGTTGATCTTGGGGAGCTGTGATAATTTCACGAATACTGTCCCATGATATGTCCATGGCCATACACAAATCATGCATCTGATTTGCAAAGATAACTTTCAGNGCGTAGAAATTATTCTTTGTATACTTCACCATTTCAGCTTCAGTACTNGAAATATGGAAAGTAGCATCACCGATAAGAACACCCGCTGTTNTATGGTGCTTAAACACNAAATCCGCNACATCTTGGTGTTCAGTTCCTACAACCAAGATTCTTTGATTTCCAAAATCATGTAACCTGCGTCTTTCAACTAAAAATTCTGGAGAGTATGCTATCTTTAGACTTGGGTAATTTGCTTGAAGTCTTGCTGTTGTTCCAGGAATGACNGTACTCTTAATTACAGCAATAAANCCATCAGGTAATTNAGAGAGAACCTCCTCAACAATNCTGGTNTCACATGNTCCATCTTCGGTAGAAGGAGTTGGTACAGCAATGTATGCCATGTCACAGTTTTCGGTTACATCTTGGATTGACGTCCCTCTGATTGGATCATGAACAAACAAGTCATGAACATCNCTGAAGCAATGNTCAATTGCTCCACCAACCATGCCTGCTCCGATAATTCCGATTTTCATTTTTTCACCCATCAATCTTGAAAACGCCACTCTCAACCATTTTTCCGGCCCTNACTAAGCCTTCAGGTGTCCCGCAATCTATCCATGTATTATCTCCAACGTTGATAATCTTAGCAATACCTTCTTTCAGATATTGTCTAGTTACATCCGAAATAGAAAAGTTTTGATCTCCCTGAACAGAGTCTANCCTTTGCCAAAAGGTCTCATCAAAAATGTAAATGCCACCAATAGCAAGATTTCCGACAAACTCAGATGGCTTTTCGATAACNTCAACAATCTCTCCGTTTTTTTGAACAGCGATTCCAAATTCAGAAGGGTTCCCAACTTCTCTAGTTANGAGAATGGCCCCACTTGTAAACNAATCCACTTCGTTNCTTAAATCGATATTTGTAATGTTATCTGAAAACCAAATTAGCAAGTTACAATTCTGGTTTCCTGCTCTTGCTAATTGCAGGGCTGCAGCAACTCCGCGAGGCTCTTCCTCCAGAACGTAGCTTGCCTTTTCACCCACATGTTGCCTTATTTTATCTATGAATTTATTTCCAATAATTGTGATATCGGTAATCCCTGCATTGGTTATCGTCTGCAATGCGTAATCAATGATCGGTTTACCGTTGAGTGGTAGAAGTGTTTTGTGAGTAAACTTAGTCATTGGAAACAGCCGACTTCCGTGCCCGCCAGCCACAATGATTGCCTTCATCTTGTATCCCTGTGCTTTGCCGTTATTGAATCAATTGGAATCCTTATCTGTTTTAGCAGTGTCAGAAAATATTCCATCTTGCGCATTTTTCTCGAAGTAGTCGGTTTTTACTAAGTCTCCTAGTCTTTCAACGCCGTATTCAATCATATCTGGGTCATTTGATTCTGCAAGTTCCCATCTTTTTTGAGCCATTTTTGCGTATCTTTTGTTTGCTCCTTCTACCATAATTTCAGTTGATGTCAACTCTCCTTCCATGCCTGAGTATTTTTCACCTTCAGCGATTGCATCTCTTCTTATTGGTTTTTGACCCAGTTTGAAGTCTGTTTTACCCCAATCTGGTCCAGACGGGTCAACACCTCTCATAAGAATTGGATTTTCTTCTCTCATTTCAGATGATATCCATTCAGAGAGATGCTCGATGTATGCTTCATATCTTTCATCCTTATCGGTTATATCAAGCAAATGCGTCATGTCGAATTTCTGGGCAAATATTTCCTCATCCTGGTAAAGAATAAATCCAATTATGACTCCAAGCAATCCTCCCCCAAGTAATAGGATATGGTTTCCGAAAACCAGCGGATCTGGCATAACCATTCCAGATATTATACCGAGTGTGACTAGGATAATGCCAACGATTAGGAAAACAGAATATACTTTTTTACGGAATTTGAAACGACTCAATTCTTTGACCGAATCATCCATAAAAACCACATCACCCTAGNAGGGATATTATATCGTCTGTCATAGAAGGTGTTGAATTATTCTCCTGCGTGAGCACAGAATCTCTCATGTTAATGTGTTGCCTAGGCTCAAGAGCTAACTTCTCTAGAACCATCGATAAAACCTCCTGAACTCTAGCAGTCTGTTGGCCTTGGGATATAATCATCCTTTCAAGAGATTCTAGTGTTTCAAAAGAACGATCTGTAGACATATCTAGNGCCACTTTTTGAGCCTCCATNGCTTCTTCTTGCCTNGCGAGTAATTCTCTGGCAGCAGGGCTACCGATTGCATCTCTCCTGTGAAGCTCGTCAAGTGCCTGCCTCAGATCTTTAGTTGTCAAATCAAGAGCTCTTTTCATATCACAAATTTGGTCCACAGCGATATTTAGTTCGTTTTGCAGATTCGATGCCTTATGTCTCAGGTGGCTTCGTGCACTTGCTTGTATTACTGATTCTGAAAGGAATGCACCAATAAATCCNGCAATAATTGCGAGATTAGGTCTAACCTCCATAACTACCATTATTCCCCATGTACTTACGCCGACAATTGTGGAACGGATTATTCCCATCAATATANAATTGNNTGCCCGCCTTATATTGAAACAAAGCAGGGTATCCGTGGGTTCCCATTATTCATCTGGCACGAAACAGTCATCGTCTACTTCATGTATCTGGCCAGTCATCAATAGATGGTCTAGAGCTTCGTTACATTCNTCTTCTGATATACCGTTTTCAGTCAATGGGGAAAATAAGTCTCGAATCTCAANCCAGCTNGCACCCTTACCAACTTTTTCTTGTGCTAGAATCAGCATCATTTGAGCTGTTACTGCTAGTAATGGGTCATCACAACCATCATCTGGCAACAAGTTTAGGAATGTTCCAGCCGGGTGTGGCTCTTCGTCTACGATCTCTTCGATTCTATTTGCCAAGTGTTTGATGGGTAATGGCANATCAAAGCAATCAAACAAATTTGTNTGCCCTTTTGGAATTTCTCTGATATCCTCAGGATNGACTCNATTCTGTAGAGTTTCTAANCTGTGAAGTCTCTGTGAAAGTTGTATTCTTTCTCGTTCNAAATCTAGTTTCAAGATCTTTAATTCTTGGTTAGCCTTTTCCACTAACCAATCCTCTAATTTGAAGTTCGGGTCAATCCCCAACATNGCATCAACCAATTTTTTCACAGCAGGAGGCATTTGGTCGACCCTCACTCGACCTTCGTTCTTATCACGGCTATCCTCCGCCATGAACTTGGTCTCGGTTGTGGCGCTCCATAAAGGTAGAGTTTGGCTTTTGACCATCAGTTCTATTGCATAACTAAATCACTGCGCGACTATCGTGATGGTAAAACATCTCCACAGGCAACAGCCCTCAACTGAATGCCGGTTTTGTGGAGGGGCGCGTTCATGTAGGTGCTTCCTGTGCCAGTGCCATGAGCGACCACNGTATCGCAATCCTGCCCGGCGACGGAACTGGAAGAGAAGTGGCGCTTGAGGCNACNCGAATCCTTGATACGGTTCAGGCACACACAAATCACGGGTTTGAGCAAACCGTAATTCAGTGCGGCGGTAAGNACTACNTAGATACAGGAGAAGAATGGGCAGAAGGCTCTTTTGAATTCTGTCGNGATGAAGCAGATGCGATTTATTTGGGAGCAATTGGGCATCCTGGAGCAAGGCTTCCGAACGGNGATTTAGCAGGCGGGTCTGTCATCCTAGGGATGCGTTCNGGATTGGATCTTTTTGCAAATGTTAGACCTATCAAACTCTATGAAGGAGTTCCTCACAAGGTTCACGGTAAATTTACTCAGATATGGGAACCCGGCATGGTCGATATGACNATTCTCAGAGAGAATACTGAGGGTTTGTATCANTCGCTTCTACGGAGGAGTGCAGATAGGGCATTGGGGCGAGAAGAATACGTGCCTCCGCAATTACAGTTCCCAGGTCTAGANGGAGAGGTTGCGTATGACCCTAGGCCTATTTCNGAAAAAGGCACAGAAAGGCTTGTTAAAATGGGATTCGAAATTGCAAAAACCAGATCTGGAGCACCAGTTGATGGCGTTAGTAGAGTATCTTGCATAGACAAGAGCAATGTCACTAGAGGGTGTCAATTATTCAGNAAGGTATTCGATAATATTGNAACTTCATATCCAAACATAGAGACAGACCATGGTTACATCGATGCATTCATGCAATGGTTAACTAGAACTCCGGAATACTACGATGTAGTAGTTTCATCGAATATGTTTGGTGATATTGCAACAGACCTTGGAGCTGTGTTACAAGGAGGAATGGGTATGGCAGCATCGGGCAACATCGGAGAAAATCATGCCTTCTTTGAACCCGTTCATGGCAGTGCTCCAAAGCACGCAGGTTTGAACAAGGTCAATCCAATTGCAAGTATTAACTCAATTCAAATGATGTTAGATTGGTTGGGTAGGAGAAACAATGAGGACGAACTCATTCAAATTTCGAAACTAATCGACGACAGTGTAGCAGAACATCTCAAAGATGGCAAGTCGTTAACTTACGACCTAGGTGGCACAGCATCTTGCAGCAGTGTCGGTGAATCGATTGCCGGAATTCTTGCTAAAAAGTTAGAAGGCTTCTGAATCACTCAAATCTATTTTCTAGATTTTTAGAGATATGATTCAATGACGCCTGTAGAGACTTATTGTTGTCCCAATCAGTAGGTTGCGGTTTTTCAGGAATTAACTGAATCATATTCTTAGTCACTCTAGATAACTCGTCAACGATTGTGACAGTTCCTCTTCTGGATGAACGAGATAATGGATTGAGATCTATAACCAATACTTGTTTACCCATTTCAACCAATGCTTCACATCTGTCACCGTCTTCAAGTGGAACCAGTATTACATCGGAAGCGAAAATCCCCTCGCTTTGACAAGCACCTCTTGGCCCTTCTAACCCCGGGATCCTTGCATCCGGGACTCCGCCCATTATGTCTACATCTAATCCGAGTTTTGCGTTTAGCATTTTTAGATGTCCAATAAGAGCACCCATTCTCTCTGGAGTTCTGTAAAATATGTTAATTTCAACAGGGCATCCTAGCTGACTCGCAATAGTCAAAAAGTCCTCTCCTGCTAATGCTATAGCATTCCCATTAAGCGATAGAACAGGTCTATCCGCATTGACCAATCTCGCAACGACTTCTCTTGTTGCTTCCATAGCCGAATCTGTGGTTTGTTCACCAAGCATGTAATCGAATGCTTCGCCTCTACCGTGAGCAATCATAGCAGAATCTGCTAACATGCCCTTTGCTCCGGCTTCTGCAACTTTTTTTCTTATCATCAAAGATTGATATCTTGGATGAGACGGGTCAACAATTTCTTCATCACTCATTTTTTCACCTACTGGTATTCTACTAACATCGAAAGATCTAGAGGATTCGTACCTCTGTTGATTGTACTGGTAGAAAGAACATCTAGACCACATTCTCTCCAATCCTCGATATTCTGTAATAATATTCCACCACTTGCCTCGAGAACAACATGTTCACGAAGTCCCATTTCAGATAATTCTGAGGCAATGTTCTTGCATCTCTCTGGAGTAAAGTTGTCTAGCATTATTACCAACCTGTCGAAACCGTCAATCATCCTTCTTTCAGACCATGTGAAGGCTGCCATAATCGCCTCTTTTTCTTCTCTAACTTCAATTTCAATGAACGCTCCACAGTCCTCAGGATTCACCTCTGAGAGGTACTTGGAAATTCGAGCACCATTATTATCAAATTCAGGGTACATTACAGCGAGGTCATTTTCCTTAACTATTTTAGCGTCAGTTTTGTTTAATCTGTGGGTTAGTCCTCCACCAAGGTGGACTGCCCATTTATCCATTAATCCCCAGATAGTTTTCCTAGTACAGGCTATTTGGCCTGGTGCTTTTGAAGCCCATTTTTTTGCTTCAGTAGCAATACCAGACAATTGCCCAAGAATGTTGAGGATTGTTCTCTCCATTGAAAGCACAGCATCCTTTTCACCACTTAATTTTGCAATTTCATCACCAGATGCTATGCTTCTTCCCTCACCATGACTCCACGATATGTTGACATTTCCTGCCCATATCTGTAGCATATGATCTACAGCAGCGCAACCGGCTAAGATACCGTTGTCCTTTGCAATTATAGTTGCACTTATCGTTTCATTACCGCCCATAAATGGCATATCTATTCCATCGTCAGCAAGCAAAGCACTTGTCCAGCGGTCAAAACTCGAAATTAGCATCCTCGTAGGCCCTTCTGACGCATCCCATAACATCGAACCTCGGTCGTGAGGAGGTTTCGATTTCTCGGCCATAATTTTGCGTGCGGGTACGAGGATTTCATCATTATGCACCTTGTCCGCTTGTCATGAAGCGGGTCCTAGTAGTGGGTGCAGGTATTCACGGCCTAGTGACAGCAGCCAGAGAACACTTAGCAAAAAATCAGGTTTTCGTCATTGAAAAAAGAAAGAGAATTGGCGGACGGGGCACCAGCGAGGAATCCTTCGGACATCAACTCGAGTACGGTCCTCATCTGCTTCTAAAAGGGGGTAAATTACATTCCATGGTCAAGAAGGTGAGTAAGGTGAAACCTTCTTTGAGACCCGTAATGCCCCACAAAATCAAGATTGTTGGCCACGGTTTTTTACAACCAATAAATAGTCCAAAAAAAATGCTTGCAGTGAAATTAGGAAAAGATCCTGTAAGAGACAAGGCTGCAAATCTCATTTCGTCCTGGGGGCTAAATATCTCTGAGAGAAAAAAGGCGTTGTTCAAAGGTAAATTGTGTGTGGTTGGAGAAGGCTGGGCCGGCCTAGTTGGCAGACTTGCATCTACACTAGAAGAGGTCGGTGTTCCCATCCAGACAGGAATGAACATCGTCGATAGGTACGAAGGTGGCGTAGTAACATCAGATGGTCTGAAAATTGAAGCTGATATAGTTAGAATCTGCGATGGTAAACCGCAAGGTGATGCGATCAAAGTATCTACAATTGATGTTGTACTGGACAACAAACCACTCAAAGGACTACACGGGCTAGTAAGAGATGATGTTGCGATTCTTGATTTAGCCGAGATTCACTCATTGAAAGCTCCAGGTATGAGCCATTTATCCTGTATAGCACTTTCAGGCGGTATTGAAGCGATTGAATCCCTACTGGATGACAGGGTATCTGGTTGGCGGTCACACATAATAACAAAAAGAGAAAACAAATCAATCACATTATCCGATTCAAGAGGATTACTTTCTGACGGGATGATTAGTTGAGAGGGGACATACATGCGAATAGTTACTTGGAATGTAAACGGAATTAGAGCCGCAATTAGAAAAGGTTTAGACAAATTCATCGATAAGATGGACGCAGATGTTCTGATGTTGCAAGAAGTTAGGTGTTTACCAGAACAGTTACCAAAGGACTGGGAAGTACCAGAAGGTTACGAAATGATTCTTCATCCTGCAGAAAAGAAAGGATATTCTGGTGTAGCAACTCTGTCTAAGGGCCCTATGAAGGAACAGGGCAGAGGGATGAAAGGGAGTCTAGACCCCGCCGATAGTGAAGGAAGAGTTTTGATTACTGAGCATGATGATTTGTTATTGGTTAATACATATCTTCCAAGCGGTTCCTCAAAAGAAGAGCGTCAGATATACAAAGAGACATGGATGGAACAATGGAGACAATTTATTCAGCCATTAATAGCGTTAGAAAAACCCGTAATTGTTGCAGGAGACTTGAATATTGCTCACACTGAAAATGACATCTGGAACCCAAAAGGAAACGCAAAATCTAGTGGATTTTTACCTCATGAGAGAGAGTGGTTTAGTGATTTATTGAATGATGGTTGGCACGACTTGTTTAGGGAACATGTTGGGCCTGATGCAAAGTTGTTCTCTTGGTGGTCTAACAGGGGACAGGCTAGGATAAAGGATAGGGGTTGGAGGATTGACTACCTTCTTGGAAATAAAATTGCTTTCGATCGGTTAGTTTCAGTTGAAATTGATAGACAAGGAGGATTGGAAGTCAGTGACCATGCACCTGTAATTCTTGACCTTCATTCGTCTTGATCCGAAAAAAGGGTGAGCAATTCGTCAACAATTCGTCTCAATTCTTCTAAATTATCTGCCTTTATCTGAATTGAAAGTTTCACGCCATCATCGAGTTGAGTTATTTCGCTTTGAAATCCATCTGGAATCAGAGTACCAAGACGTCGACCGATTTTTTCTTCACCGGTCCACTCTAGAGTGGTCTCAAAGCTATCGGTCATATCAAATCCTTGGCGACACTCATCAATGAGCATTGCCCTTATTGGATGGTTCTTTGAATGGCATCCTCTGGCAGGAACATGGTCGAGCCAATGCCAGTCCTCGCAGGAACTGGCGGGGTTGCGTTAGGCGAGGCGAGAACTAATCATGAAGGCAGGAAGGCTGTTTTGTTGCACAGGGATGGATCTCCTCGAGAATTAGTTGCGTTAGCTGAGACTATGGGAATAGAGATTGTAGATGTTCAGTATCAACGTGGGGATGAAGATGCTCGAGGTTATTTTGGTAGAGGTAGGTTACAGGATATCGCTGATGAACTAAGCTCAGCCATCGAGGGCCATCCATGGCACGGTGTTGATTTGATTATTATTCATTCAAACGCAAGTCCAAGACAATTGGTCAATATACATACATCTACTCAAGTTGAAGTGTGGGACAGAGTTCGACTTTTACTATCCTTATTCATTTCACATGCTAACAGCGTTGAGGCTAGAACACAGGTCCGTATAGCTCAATTGCAAGCGGATAGAACAGTCTTAAGAGAATTAGTAAATCAACAAACATCTGGTGAAAGAGCAGGTTTCGGTGGTGGGGGTATACAAGCCGCACAAGGAGTATTGACAACCGTATCAAGAGAATTAGCTCAATTAAGGAAAAAGCAGGCTAAACAGGCTTTAGCAAGGCGTGAAAGAAGGAGGCAAAGAACTAGAGGCGGAGCAAAAACCGTAGGCCTAGCAGGTTATACAAATGCAGGAAAATCATCTCTATTCTTAGCTCTATCAGGCAAGGAAGTGTTGGTCGAAGATAAACTATTTTCGACTCTTGAAACAACCGTAGGCAGGATGGAAATGAGCCCTCGAATTCTTTTAGCAGATACCATCGGATTCATTGATGAACTACCATCAGATTTGCTAGATGCATTTCATGCTACGCTTGATGAGTCCCTTCAGTGTGATNTATTGCTTCTTCTTGCAGATAGCAGCGATGACATCGATGAACTTACAAGAAAGCTATCNACTTCCAGAAGAGAGGTATTGGATAGAATTGAGGAAGGGTATCTGAATATGAAAGTNGTTCTNACTAAGTGTGACCTAGATGGCGACTTAGATGCAGCTCAGAATGTAGTGAAATCAATGGGTATGAGTGAAGCAATAGTTGTATCNTCAAATGAGAACGTAGGNTTGGACAAACTCAGAAATGAAATAATGNATTCTNTATANGGGCCACAAAAANATCTAATCGTNAGTCAAGCAGTTATGGGCCAAAAGAGCGAAGAAGCCATTGTAAGCCAAATNTATGATATCGGTATTGTGACAANTAGAAATGGACTTGAGNTGACAGTTTGGTGTGATAATGCNGAGTTACAGAGATTAATCGTCAAGTCAGGCGGGCGCGTCTCTATCAAGTAGGGCTTCCGCTTAGGACATTACATGGCGGACATCTTAGACGATGTGGCTTCCCTACCAGAGGAGGAACCGGTCTTCCAGTCAAGCGGGGTCGCCTTTGCAATAAAGTCTGATGATGGCCACCCAGTCTTGAAAATGATTGGAATATTCGTTTTTGTTATCTGTGGGTTAGGGATGGCAAATGGGTTGGATTTTATCAATCCCGAATCCGGCNTAGTTCGNCCTCACGAATGGATTAATGGGATGGCACAAGGGGCTCCTCATGATTCTGCAGATTTTGAGGGAATTGTTACAGATTCAAGTGGAGAAGCTATTGAAAACGCAACTGTGGTTCTAGAAAGGAAAAATGAAGATGGAATTTTAGATGTTCCAATCTCTGTACAGACAAATAAGGACGGGTATTTCACAATCTCAGGAGCTACTCCAGGNCTAACATCTGTTGAAATNCGCAAATACAACGAAGANGGAGAGCATGACGCTGTTAGACATCGCTTGATTCTAAATCCTCCCTCGCCACTTGAACCCAAAGGNTTTACNAAAATCGATTTCCAGTTACCAAGTGACAAATCTTTCGAAGAAGTAGAATGTACAGGAAATTATGCAAACGGCTCTTGCTTCCGAACAATAAGTTACTTCGATGAGCAAATGGACTTCCCTCTAATTGACCAATCTGCAGCAGGAATGTACATAATGATCGGCTGGGCTATGATCGGCTTNGCAATAATATCTGCAGGGTTTGCATTTTTTGGTATAAAGACGGGTTCAAGAGGTATGGTTCAAACATCGTGCGTACTGGTTTTTTTCACAGCAGGTCACTATTACAGCGCCTGTTTATTTTCGTTAATGGCGTTTGCACTCACATTCACGGTACCGAGAAAAACAGTGATACTCGATGCGGATGGGCGACAGACCTTTGACTCAGTCTAGTTACGGGGTTACATGGATTTANTCCAGGCTGCATGGATGGTTCGTGAATTGGGCCAGCCAGTCAGTGCCGTGGACATTGACGGCTCTGGTAACCTAATTGTTGGTGGNTGGGATGGCCTTCTNAAAAAATGGAATTCAGATGGTGATTTAATNTGGTCTGCGGAGTGCGGAGATCGAATAGAATCAATACTTCTTCATGGNAATCTTGTTGTCGTAACGGCGGGCCTTCACATAGTATGCTTGGAGAATGGCAGTGTGATTTGGGAAAGAGCGCTAGAAGGGTCTGCTGATATGTTAACCTCGAAAGGCGGGGAGATTATTGCAACATCAAGTGTTTACGATATTGAGCATGGTGATTTTATGGAAAGTGCGATTTGGCGATTTACCGAATCTGGCGACTTACTCGATGTCNAACGCATTGATGAGAGACCATGGTTTATCGCANCAAGTAAGGAACTGATAATTGGACTAGGTCGCCCTAGATGTGGAGTATTAATTGATGGCAATCATAGAGATCTAGCTGTTAAATCTCCAGTTACCTGCGGGTCAACTCATAACGGCATTGTGTTGCTAGGACACGCAGATGGCTCAATATCTGATTTGGATGGAGCCGTNCTGAGCACAGAAAACTCAGCAATAAGTACAATTCTTTGCGCAGAGAACAGTTTTACCGTCGGTACTGAAGCCGGNGATATAGTCANTAGGAACTACCAAAACGACAAGATATGGTTTGCCAATGGGGATTCGATAGTTACTCAGACAACTGGTTTTGAAGGAACACATTGGTGCGCAAGGTGGAATGGTCTCTCTGGATTAATCGAGGTAAGAGACAANTCTGAAGGCGAGATATTGGCATCTGCTNTTACTAGTAAACCAAGAGTATCTCACTCTACTGTAAACAGAGTCGTTTTTGGATTCGAGAATGGGCAAGTATTGGTTTGGGAAAGGGAGNTATTTTCAAGACGTTTGGAAAACCCAATCTCGATAGTTAACGAAAGGAAATCTGACCTTGCTTCTAGACTCAGATCGCTACGGAAATAATGTTATTTTTTGTAATGTAATTCCAATGGAACCAGTGGAAAGATGCCTCGCAGCCCTCTATTTCCTNTGGAAAAGCCCAGGAAAAAGCGAAAACTTTATTTGCCTCCGTCCCCGAGAGTGAAAGTGCCGCTCCNAAGGAGTGGTGGAGGCTTCTCCGGAAGACCTCTAGGACCCTTGCCAACCGGCCAGCTCAAACCGAGCAAAGTGTTGGTCACGAACCCAAGAGATTGGGCAAGTGAGGTGAGTAAGGAGATCTCCTCTTCGGAGGNAGAAGTCCTCTCACCCGCAGGATGATTTGGAGCANTAGCAAAAAATCAACTCAGAAATCGAAAGAANTCTGAGACCAGGGAGGGACACTCTTTGAGTGGATGTACCTAAAACTGCGCTTAGCCGGAAGGAATACCAGTAACAGTTCTTCGGGACAACCTCTGGTACAACAACCGGTATAGTCTCAAAACTTCGGTTGCGAGACACGGAAGGAAACCGAGCAAAAGGAATCCACTAGGAAACCAATTGAAACGGACCAACCACGGACGGAAACCGCGCCGTTTGCTTCTTCGGAAGCAAACGGAAACGGACCTCCAACTGGTAAAAACAAAAGCGATCTTCGGAAAGCTTGAGTTTGAACCACACTGGAATCGTGGAACTTCGGAACCACGTGAACAGAAACCCGGCCACCGAGAAGAAGGTATCTTGGAAACAAGATATCAACGATCCTCACTCAACTCTTCGGAGGAAAGAGAGGTGACGACGACTTGGTAGTCACCAGCGGAGGCTGGCAGGGGGGCGGATATCCCACCCGGATGAAACCCCCCTGCCAGTTCTCCCATCCTGCTTTCACAGGTAAACGGATGCCAGTGCGTTTCGCTTATGACTGTTGAGGGTCAAAATCTTCCTTACACACCGTTTTGCTGAGTGTTTAATTTGCTCCAGTCATTTCTTCTGGACGAACCCACTGATCAAATTCTTCATTAGTAAGGTAACCTAACTTTAGGGCAGCATCTCTTAGAGTGCTTCCATTTTCATGCGCAGTTTTAGCAATCTTTGCGGCTTTGTCATACCCAATGTGATTATTTAGTGCTGTGACTAACATNAATGAATTCTCTAAATGGCTTGCAATCATCTCCTCATTCGGCACAATACCTTCCACGCATTTTTCTCTAAATGCTCTCATGGAGTCAGTTAGAATCCTAGTGCTATGTAGTAGATTGTGAATCATCATTGGTTTGAATACATTGAGCTCAAAGTTACCTTGACTTCCACCAACAGTGATAGCGGTATGATTGCCCATAACTTGGCAACAAACCATGGTCATGGCTTCAGATTGTGTCGGGTTAACCTTTCCTGGCATTATTGATGAGCCAGGCTCGTTAGCAGGTAAGGACAATTCCTGCAATCCGCACCTAGGTCCAGAGCCCAGCCATCTTACATCATTTGCAATCTTCATAAGGCTCACTGCTAGTGTATTGAGAGCACCACTAGCTGCAACAATCGCATCGTGTGCAGCTAGTTGTGCAAACTTGTTTGCAGCAGATGTAAACGGCATGCTTGTCTTGAGGGCGATTGCTGAAGCAACTCTTTTTGCAAATTCAGGGTGAGTGTTCAGCCCGGTACCAACTGCAGTTCCTCCAAGAGCCAACTCATACAGGTCTTCTAATGCAAACTCAATCCTTCTAATATCTGCATCCAATTGTGCTACCCAACCACTCGCTTCCTGTCCTAGAGTTAGTGGAACTGCATCCATTAAATGGGTCCTGCCAATTTTTACAATGCTTGACCACTCTTTTGATTTGCGCGATATACAATCCCTGAGAAGTTTAAGACTGGGAATTAAGTCTCTAGCGATAGCTTCCGCGCTTGCTATATGCATCGCTGTTGGAAAAGTGTCATTCGACGATTGGGCGCGATTTACATGATCATTTGGGTGTACNGGCGACTTNGAACCCAATACTCCTCCTGCCATTTCTATTGCTCTATTTGCGATTACTTCGTTTGTATTCATGTTAGATTGAGTTCCAGAACCGGTTTGCCAAACCCGTAGCGGAAAATGGTCATCTAGTTCGCCATTAATTACTTCCTCTGCTGCGGATATAATGAGTTTTGCAATATCAGAATCCAGTTGGCCAAGATCAGAATTAACCTTCGCAGCAGCTTGCTTTAGTATACCAAAAGCACGGATTACACCCCTTGGCATTTTATCATCCCCAATATCGAAGTTGATTAGAGACCTAGCGGTCTGACAACCGTAATATCGGTCTGCAGGAACTTCCAGTTCTCCCATGGTATCGGATTCTATACGGAACTCTCCCATGTACACACCGTCACAGACGGTAATCCATACCCCTTTCGCCTAGTAACCGTCAAAGGTNTGAATCTTGACCAGTGAATTATGGGAGCCTATCGCCTGGTGTGGTTTCAGCACTTGCATAAGGCTGCTGGCACATATGTGATACGTAGGGCAATGGCAAATGGAGAGACATTTTGGCCAGAGCATGAAAATGGAAACCCAGTTGATCAGGGAGAGGTGATTGCACTTTGGGACATGTCTCCAGATGAACTAAGCAGTTTTATTGATGAATGCGAGAAAAAGGAAGTAACTTTCGTTGCCTGTGAATGGGGTGGACCGAATTTTGATGTGTTGCATAGTGATGAAAGGGTAACATTACTTACCTGTCTGCGAGAACCGATAAAGAGATTAATTTCAAATTATAATTACGATCATTACTGGATGTGGACTGAATCTAAAAATTATCAGGAATACTTGAACGAAGGCAACCTTCACTCATCTCCAGAATATTATACCAAGATATTTGCAAGAGGATTGTTGGACACANAGGTAGCCCTCACAAATCTATCAAAATTTGATNATGTCATTGTAGCNGAGGATNGTATGGATTCACTAAATGAATTGGGNTGGATTAAGGAAAGTGATACAACTCATCCTACATTTGGTGACAAGAAGAGAGCCGCAATCTTGTTTCTGAAGTTAAGGTGGTTTAGGTTGTTTAACTACCTAAAAAACAAGAAATTCGCTCCTCCAAATGACATGAATATTNAGGAGCTAAATACTAGCGATTTGACGATTTACAACTCATTCAAGAAGTAAGTCGGGACCGATTCCAGTCATAATCTCGCCATCTTTCCAAATCCCCCTATACATCAGCATAGTTTGGAATGGAACCTCAATATTGCCATTTGAATCAATTGCAATAACTCCACCACGTCCACCAATAGGCGCAACCATTTCCAACATATTGCAACATGCGTTTGTCAAAGACTCACCCATTCTAACTCTAGTAGAAACCTCGTGCGCNGCACAGGCCCTGATGAAGGCTTCTCCGACACCTGTGCATGAAACTGCAACGTGATTATCTGCCCATGTTCCTGCACCAATAATCGGTGTATCNCCAATCCTCCCAGCAGGTTTACCAGTCATTCCTCCTGTACTAGTTGCTGCAGCAAGATTACCGTTTNTGTCCAAAGCAACCGCACCTACAGTGCCCATTCCGATATCATGGTCAAGCACAGCNTCATCATCTTCATCTGTAGATCCAGGNCTAGAATTAGCATCTTTCCANTTCTGCCACTGAGCAANTCGNAACTCTGTTTTCANCCATTCTTGACTCACTTCTTCTAATCCATGTTCAATAGCATATTTGTCGGCAGCATCACTGTTAAGCATCACAGGCCATTCATTGTCTAGAACAGTTTTGGCAGCTCTTATCGGATGTCTTACTTTCTGNACATTTACAACAGAACCAACTCTTCCATCCTTACCATCCATTATACTCGCATCCATTGTAATGTTGCCATTAGCAGCAATCACAGACCCCTTTCCAGCGTTGAACAACGGCTCATCTTCAAGCATTTCAACGGCTATTGTCACTGCCTCTAGAGCAGTAATTCCGGATTCNAACATTGAGCCTACAGTTGAAAGTACNTTTTGCATACAAGCAATCCTGTCAGGGTCCAAATCAGTCGGTCCTTTCCANGGGCCATCTCCTCCAGCACCCCCATGAATGGCGAGCGCTACCAAGAAATCACCTCACAGTCTNACNACGAACATAATTTGTTGCGGTTCGGCTGGCCTGTCGCCAGGTAATTTCCTGCACNGTTCAATGGCTTTGACAACATCCATTCCTTCAACGACCTCACCAAATACGGCATGGTTTCCGTTCAACCAAGGAGTTGCGACTGTGGTGAGGAAAAACTGTGAACCTCCCGTATTTCTTCCAGCATTTGCCATGGATAGAATGCCAGGNCGGTCATGCTGTATTGCTAANGCGCTGGCTTCGCAAGGGATCTTCCATCCNGGNCCTCCAGTTCCAGCCATTCGACTCATCGGGTCCTTTGAATGTGGGCAACCACCCTGNATCATGAACTGTTCAATCACTCTGTGAAAGTGGAGTCCGTTGTAGTATCCATCATCTACCAAACGTAGGAAGTTTGCAGTTGTGTCTGGGGCTTCATCGGTAAACAATCGAATTTTGATATCACCGGCGCTGGTTTGCATCATGACTTCGGTCATGTGTGGGTCTAGGCGTAGCCCATTNATGACCCTTCCTATTTCTCTATCNTGATTACTGGTTCAACCAAGGTCGGAAATGCTGGTCTGCATACGCTCTTGCNTGTTCTGCAGTGTAACCATGTGCTAACAGCTGTTGTTCNTATTGCAACTGTTCTGGTGTAATACTTGGGTCCGCAGCGGCCATTCCCATCATAGGGTCATTNAACGCAGCGTTAGCAAATGTCTCTTCCACCATACCACTGTTTGAGCGTGATTTTCTAACTATTAGTAGGGTTAGAATAATGATGATTAGAACTCCTGCACCAATTCCTCCAAACATCACAACATTTGTCCCGCTCTTAGCAGAATCTGTTGTTGCCTCTCCTTCGGTCTCAGAGTTATCTCCAGAGCCACTGTCTCCGGTGTCTGTATCGCCTGTTGAGCCGCCAGTATCTACAANCTCACATCCAGCATCGTCCACTGTACTGTTAGCAACNGTTTCAGGACAGTTGTCCAATGAATCTGCGATTCCGTCTCCNTCAGTATCCAGTTCACAGCCGTTCTCATCAACCGATGCTCCTTGTGGTGTTTCACTNCAGTCGTCATCTGAATTTTGTACACCGTCNCCGTCCGTATCGACAAACGGCGGTGGACATCCATCTCCTCCTTCACCATTTTCAACACCTGCAACTCCAGGGCATTGGTCGCCAAGGAANCCAGAACTGTTGTCTCCAAATCCATCTTCGTCTTCGTCGACCCATTGACTTTCATCAAGCGGTGAGAAATCATTCAGATTAGACCATCCATCTCCGTCTAAGTCGGCACATCCATAACGGTCACCCCATGATTCTCCATACTTGTCTGGGCAGTCATCGACGATGCCGTCACCAGTATCTGTTGTGTTGTATCCGTCTCTGTCTACNTCGTTAGCCCATAATTCATCCTCGTTCTGGATGGTGAAATTCTCAGACATNACNTCATTNTTGAACAACTCAAATTCATCAACCGCTCTGTCNATATTTACCATTACTCTACAAGANTATATTCCACTAGAGGTTGNAGGATCGATGAATGTTGATGANGACCTNTCAAGAACCAATTGACCGTANCTTGCATANGTGCTTGTNGAACTATCNTCTAGAAGGTCGACAATTGCACCACTAGANTCNATTAGTTCCAAACTCCAGTTGAAGTTTCCAATTGCAGGACCTCTTAGGTTATGGATTTCAAATGAGTAGAATAGTTCCTCGTTGCTAACCATATCTGAACCACATGACACATTGCTTACAGCTAAATCAGCTGGGGCTGGGGGCAGTGTGATTATTGATAGGTTGTAGTAACCTTCTGCTCCAGAGCCGTCTATGACAATAGTAAATGTTCCATCCATTCCCTCGTGCGTCATATCATCCATTGATGTCCAAGAGGTTCCATTCCAGCCAGTAACANCTGTTCCATTTTCATCATATAGCATTGAACTAAATGAAGTTCCAGCATCTTGTGTGAGCATGATGTCTACATTTTGGTTGTCTTCAAGTGTNAATTGGTAAGCATCCATTTCATCTTGACCGTCCAGACATCCTTGTCCGATTACATTAGGGTTAGCTCCTAGAATCATTGGGTTTGACATATCGGTTCCAGCGTCTGTACCAGTGCCAGCATCNGAGTGTCCGAAACANGAGAATGGGGCAGTGTATCCTTCTGGATTACCGATTAGGAGCCTGTAGGTGCCAGCTCCACCGTTTTCCCAGAAAACAGTCGAGCGGTTAACCATGATTGTGTANACGCCAGCAGTTCCTTCAAAGTCAGTATCGATTGTGGTNACTTCACTATCTGCAAANAGACCATTGTCGGAATCAACAGAGACTCCATTTGCATCTACTAACGCTAGATTGACTGCACCGGATGGCGGGTCTACGAGCGTGATGTTTAGGTTCTGACCAGCAGACAATGATATTGTGTAGAAGTCGGCAGTATCGCTAGAGTCTATACAGCCTCGATATTCTGCATCTGCATAATTACCCAAGTCAAGCGCCGTTGAGGTTTCGTTTCCGGCATCTCCGCCCAATCCACCGTCGTTTTGTGTTACGCATGATGATTCAGCGTTTCCGATTGACACCTGGCCATTTCGTTGGCCTTGGTTGTTAGTTTCGTCTCTTTCGAGAACTAGGTCATCCTGGTCAACGACAACATACAGATAATATCCACCCTCTACAATGTCAAGAGGCATTGTTGCAGGAATTGTAACGCTTGAGTTTGTGTCAACTGGTATTCCTGCAACACTTGTCGAGCCNATCTCATGATCATACCAATCTACGCCTGTGTTTACAGACAAGATTGCGGTAAGTTCGACGTTTGAAGCACCATCAACAGTCCCTTGATTCTCTAGTAATGCTGTGATGTCAAATGTGTCGCCCGGCTGACCGCTTCCGATACTAGTTACNGTATCGATAACATAGTCTGGTGCAGGGATGCTTAGATTTGTCCAAACGTTCAGAGTGTAATTCGACACTCCCGAATAATGAGTTACGTTCACGTAATAAGTTCCATCTAATCCTTCGTAATCGGTTAGNTTCGCAGTTGCAGTCTCCGGATATGAGCTAGTGTAACCCCGGTCAACTTCAGAGCCGTTGCTGTAATGAATGAATACATCAAGATCAGATGATTGATCCTCAGCATCTAATTCAACCTCCAAGAAGTAACCTGCCGGGACATCAAATGCATACACATCGTCACCATCAGCACCATCCATGCAACCAATGTAAGAATCGGTTACGTTGCTNCCCATGTTGGTTGCATTTGCCGAATCAGCTGCTGCATCAGCCCCTAACCCAGCATCATTTTGAGTGCCTCCTACCAAATCAGTACAATCGTTGCCGATTACGGTNNCACCAGATGACCACATGTTGTTGTTTGATTCATTACCTTCTGTTATGTTTCCGTAACCATCAACCCATACNAACCAGTAGTATGAATCATTGGTGATATTTGCTGGGATTGTGACGCTCATGGTCGTATTTCTTGAAGATCCNGCTGCTAAATCAGCCTCGTTTGAAACATCATCCAGTAGAGTATCTACGGCCAATCCATCGAATGTTGTATCAGTCGAGAGAATGAAGAAAACTTCGAAAGCACCTGTGTTTGCAGATGAGTTGTTTGCAATATTTTCCACTGTGTAATCAACAGAAACGATATCTCCTGCTTTTGCTTTTGCTGGTTCATTAACCATGGTAATGGTCATGTCTGGCTTTGGCACCGTGTTGTTTGTCCAGACTCTTAGGGTGTATTGCCCATCTCCGCTATACATGTTCACCCAGATGTAGAATGTTGTTGCTTGTCCAGATAGATTAGTAGATGCGGTCGATACTTTTTCAAGAGGATCATTGTACTCTGACCAATCATATGCGTAGGGGTTCTTAGTGGAATCAACAATGTACAAATCAAAATCTGCGCCGGTTGGAACTACCAACTCAACATCAACATCTTTTCCTGATGTAGTCGTAATGCTGTACATATCTTCAGGATCATTTGCATCAACGCAACCNGTGACTCCTGTNGGCCCATTACTTGGGTCAGTGCCCAAACTCTTGGCAGTGGTGCTTGTGTTTCCGGCATCACCTGCCGAGCCAGCATCTGTTTGAACAGCATTNCAAGGCGCTCTTCCTGATGCTCCTGTGTTAGCACGAGTTCCAAAATCATCGATTGTTCTAGCAGGGGCGTCACCAAAAANAGGNTCTACAATCTCTTTTCCTTCAATGATTTCCTTGTCCATACCTGCACTTGCAAGCGGCGTCATGGTCATCATAATCATTAGGCTGGCTAGTAGGATGGTACGCGTTCGCATGGCCGTCACTGGNTNACGCTAACACTGGTTCGCTATGAAACTACGGTTCTCGCGTAATTTGTACCCTGTTTAGTTTACAATTGGTGCCGCAGCGTTAACTTCGTCTGAAACCCCAGAGGAATAACGTTGGAAATTCTTGTTGAACATTGATGCTAATCTGTCAGCAGTAGTATCGTACTCATCTTTATTTTCCCAAGTTTGCCTNGGGATCAGAACATCTGAAGGAACACCAGGGCANGACTTCGGGATTTCAAANCCAAATCTTTCATCGGTGATGTACTCAACATCGTCTAACTCACCATCTAAGGCAGCATTCAACATTGCTCTTGTATACTTTATTTTCATTCTNTTTCCAACACCGTAAGACCCACCAGACCAACCGGTATTGATTAACCAAGCAGTTGAGCCGTGCTCGGCCATTTTTTCAGACAATAGGTCCGCATATACGCCAGGATGCATTGGCATAAACGGCTCTCCAAAGCATGCAGAGAAGGTTGCCTCTGGTTCTGTGACGCCGATCTCAGTTCCTGCTACCTTTGCAGTGTAACCNGATATGAAATGATATGCTGCTTGAGAAGCTGACAATCTACTGATGGGAGGCAATACTCCAAATGCATCGCATGTTAGGAAAATCACGTTTTGTGGATGCCCTCCTTTGCTGTCATCAGTTCTGTTTTCAATCGCCTCGATAGGGTATGATCCTCTAGTATTCTGAGTTTTACTTACATCAAAGAAATCTGGAACACCGTTGTCATCAACAACTATGTTCTCTAGTACNGTTCCTTTCTGTTTTGTTGTAGCAAAGATTTCTGGTTCATCTTCTTCTGAGAGGTTTATCAGTTTAGCATAACATCCGCCTTCAAAGTTGAAGACACCATTTGAGCCCCATCCATGTTCATCGTCACCAATCAGTGCTCTTTTCGGGTCTGCTGAAAGTGTGGTTTTTCCAGTACCTGATAGTCCAAAGAAAATTGCAGTATTTTCTCCGTTGGTGTTNGCNGAGCAATGCATTGGAAGAATACCTTTTTTTGGNAAAATAAGGTTCATTACACTAAATATTGATTTNTTAATTTCGCCNGCATACCTTGTACCNCCGATAATCACTTCTCCAAGAGCATAGTTGACTATGACGAAGCANTCTGAGTTCAGAGCATCATCATCAACCAGCAGGTGGGGTGCATGATAAACCGTAAATTCAGGTTTGTGCGTTTCAAGTTGTTTCTCGTTAGGTCTAACAAACATATTCCTAGCAAANGCGTTGTGCCATGCATTTTCATTAATTACTCTAATTGGAAGGGCTTCAGATTCCTCGGANCCACAATACAGGTCTTGNACGAAAAGAGTATCTCTGTTCGATAAGTATTGAATTACCTTTANTTTTAGTCGGTTGAATACATCTTCATTAGTAGATACGTTGACTTCACCCCAGTTTACATCNTCACTAGTGCTNGGTTCGTAAACNATGAATTTGTCATTTGGAGATCTTCCAGTNCTCTCNCCTGTTTCAGTNACGAGTGCTTCATCTGCAGTTAAGNAACCCTCTCCTCTTTNGACAGCGAGATCGATTAGCGAGATGTTGTCTAGGTTCCAATAAACAGTTGCGGCAGTNGTGATTCCACTCTCGGATAAGTTGCCCGATTGGACACCCAAGGCACTGGCCATGAGGATAGCGTGTAGAAGGCCCTCTTTGTCCCTTGCGGTTGTGAGACTAGTGAAAAATACCATCAATCAATCGTAAAANCCAAAATCAAGGGAGATATTCAAAGCCAAAATAGAGTGTCGAGTATCATGGAGAAGGATCCTGAAGACGACATCCTCTCCAGAAAAAATTTTCAGAAAGCGTCAGGCGTTAACTTTGACAGTTTCTTAGTNTCAAACGACATTACACCGGAGCAGACACAAGAGTCCGTTGAGGTAGAGGATATCGATGTAGCAGTTGGACAGGTAGCAGATATTTTTACTCGTGGGGACCAATCTGTAAACGAGAATGAAGAACCTGAGTTAGACACAGTTACCGAATACGCCGTGGAAGGAGAAAAAAGAGTTCATTATGGACTAATGATATCTATGATTGTAGTTTGGTCTGCAATCGGCACTATAGTAGGAACATCTCCATTTTTCAGTAATACAATCTCTGCACTCGGCCTTTTTGCCATGGCCGGCTTTGGAATATGGCTGGGAGAAATCTGGATTCCCAATAATCGAATGAGAATTCTTGGAGTAACTTGGGTTATTATTTCAATGAAATTATTGTATGGGCTTGCGATTTCTATGTATTCTTGGGAATGGGTTTCCCAAACTGAACTGGGACTGTCGCTACTGGCCTTGGTAGCGGTAAATATTGGAATAGCTCAACATCATGATGAGGATGCAATTGCGACTCAAGCAACGCTTGTTCTTCTTGCTATAGGTTCTGCAGCTGGAGGTCCATACGGCGAAGAAGGGGTTGCGATTATGATAGGAATAGGCACTCTGCTACTTCATGGACTAGCTTATCTCAGGACTTCAGGGAATCTGGCTTCACTGGGAATTGCAGCCTCTTATCTTTGGATCGGCATTCATGCCATTAGTAACGACTGGAATATTTTTGGAATCTTCATTACTTCATTTGACGATGATTTACTATTATTCCTGCTAATGTTTGGTGTGACAGGTGTTAATGCAGTTACAGCTACAAAGTTCGCAAGAGAAGAAAATTGGTTTTCATCTGCATTCAAAGCCATGGGGCTTGGAAAACCTGGACTATGGTCTGTTTCAGTTGGACTGGGTATGTTCGGTGCATTGCTTGCAATTGCATCTAATAGATTGGAAACTGGTTACGCACTAGCACAACTAATTCTACTTCTTTCAGCATTTGCCCCGTCTTATCTAGTCGTAAGAGGAGAAAGCTGGTCTAAATTACAATACTATGCTTTGTGGCCCGCGCCTCTACTTTTAGCTCTGGTAATATTGATGGTAAGGGGCGTGATTGACACTCCTGTTTCGGAACCATGGTCGATTTATGCTGCATTTAGCGCAGCGATCACGACATTTGCAATTCTAAATCACCAACATGCAGTTTCAGATCATGTGCTATGGCTCGGCTCGATTGTAATTGTTATCCTGCTAACTTTACTTATTCCAGCCGAGGAAAAAGAGTATGCAAGAGCCTTACTGATTTGTCAATCAGTAGTGTGGTTGGGCTTGGCCTTCCTTGCTTTACGAAGAGATTCTCCTTCGCTTGCAGGCACTACATCGATTGCCCCTTGGATTTGGCTATTCTTGTTCGCAAGCAATCTTGAAAATCGCTTGATTTCGGTTGAGATTTTGCCCATTAATATCGACCAGTTCGATTTGACCATATTCCTTCTGTTGCTAATATCTATTCAGATTCCTTTGAATCTAAAATTGGGTCAGAGCGGCGTAAATCTCGCCGGTAGACTTGTTGGTATGTCTGAGTTAAGTGCGAGGATGAGAGATAGTGGGGCAATGAGATTATGGAACATAAGTTTCATTGTAATACTATGTACAATGCTATTCATAACAACTCCAGAAACAGTTCCGTCATACGGCCTGGTTATTGTTATGTCAGTATTGCTATTGTCTCATTCAATAGCGATGCGCCTCGACCGACATCAAGGAACGCCACGCACGATCTTGGTTAGTTGGGCTATAGTTGCCTTAATACTCCAATGGCGCTTTGGTTTTGCATCCGCTTTCATCTTAGTGTTTGGACTTTCTTCGATTATCATCGTAAGTTGGTCAGAAATTAACCTGAACAGACTAAAAATTGGAGAGAAACTTTCCCATCAAGCAATATTACCTGAGACATTGATTACTACAACTCTTGGTTTTATTGCCATCATGTTCATGATTCTAGCGCTAAATGAACCAATAAAGCAGCCACTGAGTTACTCTCTATTCTTGGATGATTCCATCGTTAATCTACGTCTTTCATCGCTCGCAGCAGTTTGTACAATTGGGGCTCTATATTTGCCTAGAGCGTCAAAATTAGAGAAATTACTACCATCAGCGATTGCTAGCATATCAGTAATTATTACCGTTGGAATGGCTGCAATGAGTCTCGACGATGATTTTTCTTTGTATCTTGCAGCAGTTACATTNGTAGCAACTGGTGCATGGCTGGCAGCACAAGGAGAAATTCGCTCGAGGCTGAAACAAGTTTCAGAGCGTCAAGATAGAATTGACAAATACATTGCAAGAAAAGAAACCGTTGATGAGTCAGCTGTAATAGAGGAAGAACAAACCGGAATCAAGATGATTGATGCAGAGTTATTACAACTGTCAGAACTGCAACAAAAACGTTCCAGAAGAAGGGCCGCTTCTGGAGAATACGACTTAGTGGTTGGAGATATTCATCANAAACCTACTATTGTATTATCTTTCATTGTTGTAACGATAATTGCAGGCGTATTTTTTGCATGGACAAATGGGGACTCTTTGATTGCAATTACCTCAGCATCCATGATTTCGATATTGTTTATCGGAATCGCCCGATGGAGGGCTGATCAAGTTAATTTGCAATTGCCAGACATTTTGGGAATAGAATCTCCTATTGCATTAACTATGGGAGGGCTGACACTAATCCAAATTGCAGGCAGATTAGGNGACTCAAACGTACAACTAGANTCACAGTGGGAATCACTTATTCTTCTNACTTCGTTGATAATTCTCGGTACAATTTCTTTGTTAGGTAGGAAAGATTTGGGATTAAGAATACCATCGGTCTTGGAAGGAATAGTTGGCCTGCTAGTGTCATCAAGAGTTCTTACAACCTTAATGGGTGTTGACTCAATTCAGATGGTGCCANGTTACAGCGATGAAATGTCATGGATAGTTCCAGTTTGGGGAATAGAAGTATTCCTAATTTTNGCAGTGTTACTGTTTGAATGGGTNGAAAGNGAGAGGCTCAACCGTGATTTAGGTGACCATAGAGGANCGATAGGACGCTTTACTTGGGCATTAATGGCAATAATTATTTCATTTGGAATTGCAGGTTTTATNGCTGCAATTTTTGCTGTTAAGAATTCATTAAAATGGGTCCAACCAGCAGTCCCGCTTATTGTCGCAATATTCATNCCAATCAGTTGGAATGCGTTAGGAAATTGGATTGATATCATTAGTAATACGACAGGNNTTTTCATGATTTCTTTAGGATTTGTCGGATTAATCTTAGCAGTTTATACGACTAAGGTAGAAAGACAAATCTGGCTTTCTTCTTGTCTTTGGATTGGTCAGATAATGGTGCCCTCAGGAGCATTTGCGATTTATGAGTCTACNTCGGAGTTGATGATGGTGTTATTGATTTTAGTCTCTACAACATCTTGGATAATTGGTGTTATAACACTGCGAAGGGCATGGAGAATAATAGGTGCTCTGGACTTGGTACTAGCATGGCTAATTGCCAGTGTTTTGATAATATCCGGCACTCCTGGAATTATGCTTCTTGCTATGCTAATGGCAACTGCAGTCTTGTTGGGACTAGTTACATGGCTTGGACAGAAATACGAGGAAGAGATATCNGTTACTTGACCAGTAGCTCTTCGCTTAATTTGTCAGTAATTTTCNCAACNACAGNGATAGCAANACCNGGGTCAATGCCCGGAGATACNCGTAAGGAGACATTCGTTTTTGCTTGAGTACCAGAATTTCTTATCCCAATAGAGATNCCTTCTTTTTCGAGCATTAGCAGGTTTTCCTCTCCTTCAAGCCCNCTTACAGTNAGATCGCCTAAACTCTGCTTGGCCANATCTGTAATTAAGACTGCCANTTCATTTTTACCATTCCATTTNGAACGCTCAGAGGGGAATATGGAGTTNCTTATCTTGTAGCCTTTCTCAAACGGGCTAATGCCGTTATNTACTGAATTTGCGCAAAGAACAGCCAGCATACTCGCAACNCCATCTCCNACTAGGCANCTACTCCCGTCTTTGCANGGAGATGAGAGTACAATATGCCCTGANTCTTCTACACCTATTACATTTTGACCTTTATCTCTAAGCTCCTTTGACAGCCATCTGTCTCCAACGGCTGTCTGAGAACTAGTTACATTGGCGTTTANNCTATTGAGAGATGAAATCAGNGANAGNTCAGANTCTANACTNGCAGCCAAATACCAATCACCATTAGCTGAACGTAGGATACAATCAGCCATTTCATCTCCGTCCATAACCCTGCATCCATCATCTGTAGCAACTATGAACAGACATCTATCTCCATCTCCGTCTAGTGCTGCANCGATGATNTCTCCGCTGGTGGATTCCTCAAGGGACTGTATTAACAAATGAGGGCTATTNTTAGCCTCTTGCCACGTCCATGAATCTGTTGGTTTTAGTTCTCCTGCTCCACAGTTATGATTCATCTCTAATGCCGCTTTAGACACTTCATTAACTTCAATATTAATTTCCGANAGTAANTCTTCAANCCAGTCAGATGCAGCTCCCTTGGAGCAATCTATGACTAACTTCTGCGGCTTTGGACTACCAAATGTATTTGTCAATTCCTGCATTCTCTTTAACAGCAGTTTCTTGTGAGCACTATCTGCATCAAATATCGCATCTGGTGATTTCAACTCTTCTAGAAATGTAGCATCAATGTCCCTATCTTCAGCGGCTAACTGTTCGACTAGTTCTGAGATTTCTAATTCTAATTCCGGATAAGTTTTGAAACCTTGAGAATCAAATACCTTGATTCCAGAATCAGAAACTGGATTGTGACTCGCAGTTATCATACATCCAAGCGACGAGCTTGTATCTAAGACTGCGTTGTGTAATCCTGGAGTGGCGCACATACCTGCATGAGTAACTTTGCAATTTCCTAAATGCAATCCAACAGTTAGAGAATCGACAAGTTGAGGATTACCTGGCCTGTCATCCCATCCAATAATGACTTGTGAATTACTAGTAACAGTCCTTGCAAGTGCCTCTCCCACAATCCGCATTAATCTTGGAGAGATTTTCCTTTGATCTAACAGTTGAGATATTGCTTCATCATCAGAATTTGGGGATTTTACGACTTCTCCTCTGATTCCGTCGGTTCCAAAAAGCATTCAATCACCCGAGAATGGTGTTTTCGCTATGAATTCCAGTGATTACAGAATTTGCCTTTGACGTGCATTTCGGTCCTAAAACTACGCCGGGATTTGTNACAGAATTACAACCTAATTGAACGCCTTCCCCNAGGATTGCACCAAATTTTCTCAANCCTGTNGCAATCCTATTTCCATCCAACCAAGTGAAAACTTCCGTACCATCATTTCTGAGGTTTGACAACTTAACACCAGCACCNAGGTTGACATCNGGGCCAAGAACAGAGTCTCCGACATAATTGAAATGTGGAGCTTTAGATCGTGGAAGCAATATGCTATGNTTNGTTTCACTAGNATGTCCAACTAATGCTNCACTACAAATCCAGGAATACTCTCGAATGTAAGCACCGTGTCTAATTACAGCCTCAGGGCCGATATATGACGGGCCAATAATGTGCACTCCAGGCTCGATAACTGCGGTTTCATCAATGTGAACGACACCTCTAGAATCATCTATGCTTACATCAGGTCTCACTTTCTCTCCAACATCATTGAGCATGTCAGTTAATTGTCCTTTTAGAGTTGGTAAAACAGACCAGACTGCTCCGCTAGGAAAACAGGGTTGTCTTCCACTCGACTTNTCGAGTGAAGGCCACAATTCTTCTGCGTTAGGNGCGCCCATTAGNCAGGCCTAATCGTTGATGTGATTTGACCTTTTCATGCTACGTTGTAGATTCTTTTTCCTGTTGACCTATCTAGAGTAAAAATCACTGCNTTTTTTAGATATCTTGGTATGAAAAAGCCTACTTTTCTGGAAGTTAGGCCATGGTTTCTCATTTTTCTCGTAATTGACAAGTGATGGACAATATCCGCAGCTGAGCAGCCNGGGTTATTCGAAATGTAGTCNACAATTTCANACTTAAGTCTCTCAAGNCTCGCAGATTTCTGGGATCCTCTTCCATTCATGNATATAANTTAGNCTTTGNAACATATTGAACCATTTAGGGCCGTCCCGGGGNCCCCATTTATTTNCAATAAATTATTAAAAAATTTCAATATCGTATTAGTGTGGGGAACAGAACGATACCAATTTTGCTAGCATTTGTCGTGCTCTCACTNCCTCTTTCAGGTTGTNNAGAACCAATTACTGAAAAAGAGCAAATNGATGCTGAGGTTCTCGTTCAAGTAGAAGATCCGTGTTCACTTCCATCGGAACCAATAACACAGTCAATGACCATAATTTCTGTTAACGGTGTCGATCGATTATTCCGATTAACCGTTCCAAGTTCCGACTCTGGAGTTAAGTTGGCATTGGTTATTGCCTTCCACGGAGGAGGTATGGCTGATGAGGACTTTAANCAGCAAGATGAGTTCGACCAGCTAGCNGAGCAAGAGAAATTCATAATGGCTTACGCTATTGCAGAAGACGGCAGAACTGAATCAGAGGGAGAGTGGTACTTGAACACTGCAGCAACATCAAGAGATGACAATGATTTTGCTCTCACAATAGTCAACGAACTTTCAAAATCATATTGTGTAGACCAAGATAGNTTGTATGCAATCGGATACTCNCTNGGGTCAATGTTTACCTATGAGGTTGCATGCCAACTAAACTACAAGTTCGCAGCAGTTGCTTCATTTGCAGGGACAATGCCAGTTGAGCCAGAAACTTGTGACCTCATTGGTTCAATGTCTGTAATGCACATCCATGGTAAGTTGGATCTGNTAATTGATTATGATGATGATTGGGANTGGAAAGATGGTGAGCACGAAGGTGTTGGAACGATGAGTAACATTCCGGGAATGATTGATTATTGGGCAGAAAAATCNAATTGTCAAAATGTAGATTCCCATTANCACCAAGCCGTTGAGCATATTGTTCACAGTGATTGTGTGGGNGGTGTCATCGTTGAGCATCATGGCCTAGAGTTCGGTGGGCACACTTGGCCTGACGATGTTGCTGGCACAGAAACTTATATCCTGATTTGGGATTTCTTGAGCAGATTCACAAATTGAAAAAATTTCAGTANGTCAATTGAACCTCTGAGTTTGTCGCTAGGTGAATAACACCAGGAGGNCCACTCCACTTTATTTTGTCATCTGCNACGATTAGTCCACCCTCNCCTTCTAGNACTCCNAGAGTTGTTTTTACTGAAGCCCAGGAACAGTATAGAGTTGCATTTGTAGTTATTTTCTCCATGAATCCTGCAACAACTGTTGAGTCTTGACCCATCTCATNATCTAACTCCTGAATATAAGATGCATCAAGTAGCCTTGTGCCAGCTGCAGCGAAAAATACGCTGACATTGTGGCCATCNTCTATGGCTTGAGCNGCACATGCTAATCCTACGATTGATTTAATTTGGTCATTTTTCGGCTCAGATACAAATTTAACAAAGACTTCCTTTCCCATGTTTTTCTCTAAATTGGTGAAATAAATAATCTATTTTACTAATATTGTCGGGAGTGAATAGTCTCTATGTCAACTGTTTTTGTGTTTTTATTTTCAAAATGTAATGTTTTAGGGCTAAGAACAACCATATTTAGACGCATATGAAGGAAAAAATCCGATGAAGAGTGCTTTGCATGAGTTGATACTCGGTGAAAAAACCGATACTGTCTTGCGAAGATTTGCAATTAATTTTGCAATTCTGGGCTTCCTGATTCACTTGGCTGCTTGCACACTTTACAGATTTGATAGTTTGCAAGTTAACGAGATGGAATCCTTTGTTGATTCCTATTTGGATGCCCTTTATACCCCGTTTTCAATCATATTAGCTTACGAAGTCTATGAGTTGATTAAAGCAATTCCAGAATCATTCTCGAACTCAATAGGTAAACAATTCGAAGTCATTACGCTTCTAGTTGTACGAGACATTTTCAAAAATCTTGCAAATGTTGGAGACACTGACGCATCAACATTAGATTCAGATGTTGCATTCATCGCAGTAGAGGCTGTAGTTTTTGTCGTTCTATTCACTACAGCACTTTACTTTAGATATATCACATCGCTTTCAAAACCGTCTGAGTATCAGGATGATTCAGTTCGTGTATTTGTTAATCAAAAGAAAGATTTGGCATGTTCTTTGGTAGTAATTTATGTTATAGTGGCCACATACTCAGTTACTTCTTGGTCATTCGGAGTGTTAGATGGAGAAGGAAATCTGAGTAGAACAGTATTCTTTTTGGATTTCTTCACCTGGCTTATTCTGTCAGATATCATCATTCTACTGGTTTCTTACAAACACATCACAGATTTCCCTCAACTTGCAAGAAACACCGGGTTCGTTCTTTCAACCGTAATTATTCGGGTTGGAATTGGAACACCAGGGTACAATGGTGCGGTTATGTTTGTTTTATCAGCAGGTTTAGCGGCAATTGTACTGAGGCTAAGCAGTGATCCGAAAAGTAGCGTTAGTGAGGAATAAATTAAATTTCTAAACTCTTTTTTTTGATAGAAAAAATTCTATTCGTAATATTTTTTCTCAGTAACAAAATTAGATAATTTATCTTTCAAATCCTCAAAAAAACGCAGGTTTCAAACTCGCACTTATTAGGTAAGAAGGATTAATCAGATCATGCCCACCCAAGTTCTTACAAAATGGTTTAACGAATCTGATTTGAATGATACACCGACGGTCGGGGGCAAAGGTGCATCTCTCGGAGAAATGTTCCAGAAGCTTTCTCAACTTGGTGTTAAGGTGCCTAATGGATTCACACTAACAACAGATGCATTTTCGAAGTTTGTTAATTCTGAGATTCCAGAAGGCACGTGGAATAATGTCGGTGCCCAAAAGGAAGTAGAAGACCTGAGAGAATCAGTAATACAGTGTAACAGACTTGCTGATGCGCTGGAGATATGTCTGCGCGATGCCGACCCATCTGATCATCTAAATCTGAACGGTAGAGCTGCATTAGCTCGATCCCTAGTTAGGGAAACACCAGTTCCAGAAGAGATCAAACTAGCAATAGCAAGCGAGTACGGTAAATTGTGTGAAATGTATCACCCCGGAGTTGATGTCGCAGTTCGCTCCTCTGCTACAACTGAGGACTCAGCAGATGCATCATTTGCAGGACAGTACGAATCTTATCTGAATGTCAGTGGAGATTTAGATATTATAGAGAAATGGCGAAGATGTGTAGCGAGTATGTTTACAGAGAGAGCCATCGGTTACCACCTAGAGCATGGCATGCATCCTCTTGACAGTGCAATTGCTGTAGTTGTGATGAAGATGGCTCGTTCAGACAAAGGCTCTTCTGGTGTGATGTTTACCATCGACCCAGACTCTGGTCACGAGGGAGTAATTCACATTGGATCATCTTATGGATTGGGCGAATTAGTAGTGCAGGGAGTAGTCTCGCCAGACACATTCACGGTCTGGAAAGAGGGCTTGAGGAAGGACAAATTCCCAATTGTTCACCGAACACTGGGATCAAAAGATCAGATGATGATTTATCATGAGGAAGCTGCTAATGAAGTACAAACAATAGCCGTTCCATTTGAGGAAAGAAGACAATGGTCCTTGACACGTGAAGACTGTATCGAACTAGCTAGAATGGCATTAAAGATCGAGGATTATTTTGACAAACCCATGGACATAGAGTGGGCTAAGGATGGATTATCTGGAGAATTATTCATTGTACAAGCGAGGCCAGAAACAATACACTCAAAGGCGGAAACAAGTAAAATGACAGTCTACAAAATAGATGAGGTCCTTACTACAAAATTGAAAAAAGAGGGGCGCCTTATCGCGTCAGGACAAGCTGTTGGAAAGCGAATTGGGACTGGGAAGGTCAGGCTATACAGGACTTATGGAGAGGTTTTGGAAGGAAAGCGCGAACTCCGTAAACTGACTGACAGCGGCATGTCGGAAGAGGAAATATCCGCAGAACTGAAGGTATTCGAGAAAGGTGATGTATTGGTCACTGAAATGACAACTCCTGACTGGGAGCCTCTGATGAAGCAGGCTTCGCTGATTATCACTAGAAAAGGCGGTCGAACCTCACATGCTGCAATTATAGCTCGAGAGTTCGGGATTCCTGCTATTGTAGGATGCTCTGATGCAATGGATTTACCAAAATACAGCGTAGTCACAGGAAGTTGTGCTGAGGGAGACACGGGATATGTGTATTCAGGAGAAGTCCCCTTTGAGGTAGAAGAAGTTTCATTCGATGAGGATATTGAACTATCAACGAAAATAAAGCTGAATGTTGGATTCCCAACCAAATCTCTGATTGATTCAAGGCTCCCTGTAGATGGTGTAGGACTGGCGCGAATAGAATTCATCCTCTCATCAGAATTAGGGATACATCCGCTAGCATTCGTACACCACGAAGCTATGAAGGAATATGTTTCAACAGGAAGTCTACCAGATGAATTAAAACCTTACCAAGAATCATTCATCCAATCAGATCTCAATGATATCAGAAGCCTCGTTGAATCTCTCGACAGCAGAGCTTGGGCGTACAGCGATAAGCGGGGATTATTTATCGATAAACTACGTGAAGGAGTTGGGCTGATATGTGCTGCATTTTACCCTCGACCGGTATTGGTTCGGTTATCCGATTTCAAATCGAATGAGTATCGAGAACTACTCGGAGGATCGATATTCGAACCGGTTGAAGAAAATCCAATGATTGCTTGGAGAGGTGCCTCTCGCTACCTTGATGAGAAATTTTTACCAGCATTTGAAATGGAAATTGAGGCTATGAAATCAGTGAAGTATGATTTTGGGCTTGATAACCTGCAATTGATGGTTCCGTTTTGCAGAACACCAGAGGAGGGAGCCATGGTCAAGAAATTGCTTGATGACAATGGCATCGGCCCTAGTACTGGAACTGACTTATTCGTTATGGTAGAACTACCTTCAAACGTCATAGAGGCAGAAAGATTCATCCAAATGATGGAACTTTCAGGAGGCTCTATTGGTTCAAACGATTTGGTACAAACTGTTTATGCTGTCTCGAGGGATGATTTAGAGGGATATCAAAATCCTGTAGATGCCCGCTCTCCAGCAGTTAAGTCGATGATACGACAAATCGTCAACAAGTTCAATGCAAGAGGGTTAGAAATAGGAATATGTGGGCAAGCTCCGTCGGATTTCCCCGAGGAGTTTCCCCCATTCTTGATAGACTGTGGAATAAGTAGTATCTCAGTTACTCCAGACACAGCCATTGCGGTAAGAAATACAGTTGCTGAGGCAGAAAAAGCTGCAAAGAAACTCACAAAACAAGCTGAATTATTGAGTGATTAATCTTGAGAAATCACAAGTAATCAAGGATTTGATTCCATTTGAATGAGGAACCTCTACGGAACATTTTTTCATGGAATTCAGTTTGTGGATAGTGGTAACAACGATTTACCCTGCCACGGCTATTATAGCAGCCGGAGCGAGTATTGATTGGCACCATTATTGTGGACATGTCAAGACTTGGACCGTTTGCATCAGGTATTGGAAGAGTAATCCTTTCCTCAACACCATCCCAAGATATGTCCTCTAGATTTGGAGATAGCAATCCCATGTCGTTTTCTAATCTGATAACCCCTTCAGCGAGTCGCTTCGGAGACCAAGTATTCGCATTAGGGCCATCTAGCCAGTTGACTAATTTTTTCATATCGGGTAGTTCAAGCATCGTGATGAAACTTCTTTCCCACCAGCCGGGAGATCTGACAATAGTCACATGATGTATTCCCGGTTGAATATCACGAGAATCCAAATTATCTGCCCAAGTTCTGCAAATATTTTCTAATCTAACAGGAATTAATGGCATATCTGGTGCCATAATATCACAAAGTCTGTACGGATTGGCTAACTCTCCAGCAATGAGTAACGGTCTGCGCTTTGACAAATCGATATTCTGCGAAACTGTAGTCCCATTTTCAAGTTCGAATGAGCCGATATATTCTCGAAGTTGTTCGAGATTTATCGAATCCAGATTTGGCATTTCAGGAAATTCCATTTCATCAAGCTGGCTCATTGTGAAGAACATAGCTTTCGAAGGCAGCGGTAATGGAGAATTGCCAGGAGGGTTTGCCCAAAGTCTGGGGGACGATGCCATGTATATCCCACTGATGAGATATTGTTGAAATTTGCTCACAGAATAAACCTGGGTAAATTCCTCGCTACGGTACCGTGAGAGACTGTACCGACAAGTTGCCCATCTGAATTTATCACGGGCAATTGATTGATGTCATTCGTTAACATCAAAGCGGCGGCTTTCAGCAGAGGAGTTGAGACGCTCATACTCATTGTTTCTGTAGCCACTAATTGCTTTGCAGGTATTGCGTGCATCCATGCAATGTCTCGGTTTACTTTTTTCTTGGATATTAGTTTGAGTATGTCTACAGCATGTATTCTTCCGATGGGTACTCTTTCCGAGTTAACAATGAATACGTGATCCCAGTCATTGTTAGTGATACAATCAAGGGCATCGGCAACAGATGCATCTCGGTGCAAAATGTTTGGAACAGTCATCACTTGTCCACAGGTTAGTGAGCGTGCTGCAATAGAATTCAAACTTGATTTCGAACTTCTTTGTTTGGTCTGTGACATTCTGTTTACCTCAATCGGCGGCCGAATGCTCTACCTATTTGAACCCATCATCAGATTGGAAGCATATTTATTCTTATTTCCGGCAGTAAATTCCCGAATTACAGAATAAAATATTGAAAAATTATCTTCTTTTACGACATTTGTTCCCGAAAAACAATCATTTCCAATCATAAGTTGCAAGGAAAACGAAACTTCAATTCCCAGCAGGCCTCCAGAGGGTACATGCCGCTGCCCGATGATGTACTTGCGAAACTTGCTTCACTTTCTGGTTACGATCAGATGCTAGAGATGGATGCAGCAAGTAGGAATTATGGCCTTAGTCTAGCGCAAATTGAGAGTGAAATGGCTGCATACAAAGCCAATGCTAACCGGCCACAATCTGGTAATGAAATGGAGGATTTCACTCCCGTTGCATACAAAGATGAAGTCGATTTATCGGTAGCACAGACAATTAATGCAACTCCAACATATATCGATAATCCTGATAATTATCGTTTGAAATATGATCCATCTAGCCAAGGGATTTCTAATCAGTCCCAAGTACGTCAAGCGATTATTTGCCCAACATGTTCAGCACCACTTGGGATACCTGAGATTAGGCCAATCAAGATAACTTGTCCACAGTGCGGAGCGGAGTCGGTATTCCACAATTGATTAAATTCCCCAATATCGGTCAGCTTGGGCCTGTCTAGTTTGAACAGCCCTGACTATTGTTGTAGTAACCCAGAGGACTGCAATCCACATTAGAGGCTCTAACATGTCTTCCCAAATCTGCTGGACCGAGAACTCGTATCCTGCACCAGTTAGTACATCCCTAGCAATTCCTAATCCTTGGTCAAGGACGGAATATACCACCATACCAAATACAGCGAGAACAATAAGTCTTCCAGAGAATGAACCTTTTTTCAATCTTAATAGCATAAATCCTGCTGTAGACGTCAAGAACGCAATAACGATCCAGGCAAGTGCAGACTGTACCACACTTATCCAAACAACCGAACTGTTTGAAGTCGCTTCAAGTTCCATGTAGTTTTCATATCCAGTTGCAACAGCGAAGATTGCGCTAAAAACAGTCGTCGTCCATAGTAAGGACGAGAACATAGCAGCATCAGCATTTTCTCTCATTTCTTGTGCGATTCTGCCAACGGTTGCTTCGATACCAAGTCCCTTAGAAAGGATGAACAGTCCAAAAATAAGAGGTAGAGAACCAATAACTACTCCACCAAGTGAATCTGGTAACATGATCCCGAGTCCGAAAATAGCCATAATTGCACCTAATGGGACAAGCATTTTTGCTCTCCATTTTGGATCCTCTAATGCTTTTACAATGTAGTAGTAAGTACCTTCAATTCCCTTAGATTGCTTGACGATTATTTTCTCAACGTGGTCAATTCGAACCTGGCTTTGTATGATTGGCAATACAGCTTCGTCTTCTGCTCCATCGGTTACTAGAATTGCCTGATCTGGCTGGAATTCAGCAACTACTTCTTCTAATTGAGCAGCAATTGCTCTGTCTGAACGTACTCCAACCTTTTCGTCTCCAGTGAGAATGGCAATCTCTACTTCATCACCTTCTCCACCTGCCTCAGCAAGGTTGTCGTGTTGGTGTAGTGCACCGAGCATTGCATTTGTATCACTCTCTTCAGGATCAGCAATGCCTAGTTTTAGTGCCGCTGCGAGTACTTTCTTTCTACCAACGACAGGTCCGCGTATTGCTGTCTTTAGACCAAGATCATTATCTCTGTCAACAGTAAGTACTAGCGTTCTTGTCATCGGAAAACCTCGGCTACGGTTACGCTGACGCGCTTCCTGTTCATCAAGCATCGCCTGAATTGTTTCCGTTCAGACTAGAATCCAGACCTTCCTGACGCTTTCGTCTTCTTTGCTTTGCTCTAATGTATTTTAGAGGGTGATCCATCCAAGGTTGATCGCACAAACTATCATCACCAGTTTGGACTGCACAATTGTGGTTTATTTTCAGTTTAGAGCATCCAGAGGGGGTGTATTCTCTTTCATACAAGTGGTTTACTTGATACGTTGTAGTGGCCTCGCTAAAGTCCGGTGCAGTCCTAAAGAAATCTACTGTTGTTTCAACAGGTAATCCTATACATCTCGATATTGATCCAAGAAATACTCTACCAAAGTGGTTTACGTTGACTCCTTGCGATAATTCTGCAATAGCCTTACGCATACATGGTGGCCAATCTTGTTCGCCTGCTCCAATCAATGCAATGGTTTCTGCTGTTTTTGATGCAACCAACCCTCTAATCATTCCAACTGGTTCAGATAGTCTTATCAGTAGACTTTCATCCATTTTTTTCATTTTATCCAAAGCATCATCTTTGATGTCGTCTTTCATTCTTTCACGTAATAGCCTAGCCATTTTTTGTCTGGATGAGTACTTGTCACCCTCGTCATGAAGAGTAACCCAACCGTCAGTTATGTCACAATTGGGGAGTCTCCATCTTGAACCAGTGATTCCAGTACAAAGTTCGATGAAGTCAGATAATCCGATTTTCCATATTCCATTCTCTAATTTTACTTCTGATAGGTATGTATTAGCGATAATTGAGATTGAATCATCTTTGTTTAGAATTTGCTGAGCACGCTCAGCCTCTGCTTGAGCCCATCTTGCAATTAGTCTCTCATCCTCACTCGCACCGACGACTAAGCGAGCATAGTAAAATGAGAAAGCCTCGAGCAAGCGACCTTCTTCGGTGTGTATATCGCTCATGGAAGCAACCTCAACTCCATCGTCACTATCTACAGAATCTACGAGCCTTGACCTAGCGCGAATTCTCGCTTTCTCCATCATACTTCCATCTAACAACTCATCTATGTCGATTTGATGCTTACCAGCCATTCCCGCAATCCAATTTCTTGCCTGTGGCAAGAATGGGTATCGCGCCAATGTGACCTCGTCATTGAGGACCGGAATGGTGAGTGGCTTGGGCACAATCAGTAAGTAAAGAGACAGGCATTTGAACCCTCTCCTTCATTTGTTAGATTTTCTTGGACCGTTCTATGCAGCCATTGCATGAAGATCTGGTTCTCATTCAAGATGAGATTAGGGAATTCTTCGGCTGGGACCTCGATTCAGATTATAAGAGCGCAATTTCTCTGCTAGAGGAGTGTTCTAATCCAGAGCCGACAATTTCACTTCAATCCAAAGTAACTGTTGTTGGCGCAGCTGTAGAAGACGGTTATGTCCCTCACCAGCAGACAATCGTAGCAGATGGTGCAATTGGGGCGATAAATGACACATCACTAGTTGAACTCATAGTGACGGATGGGGACGGCTCTCCCCACATTGAAAATGCGATAAATAAAGGCATACCAATATGCTTGCATGCTCACGGTGATAATTTTCAAGAGTGGAAGAAAATAGTTTCACTATCTAATTCTGACCAAGAGATATTATTGACACATCAAACTCCCAAAACCATCGAAGGAATGTATAATCCGGGAGGTTTCACTGATGGAGATAGGGCAGTATGTATCGCACTCTCTCTTGGTGCGAAAGAAATCGAATTGGTCGGTTTCTCAACAGATGAGGTTGGTCGGTGGTCAGGCGTGACCGATGAAAAACGAAAACTAATCAAGTTGGGATGGATGAATAAAGTGTTAGAAATTGTTTCTTTGGGGTTACATAAATGAAATTCAACTATGTCCTGTGGTTACTAGCATTGGTTATTGTTAATTCAGGTTGGTATGTTGTCAGTCAAAAAAGCGCCACCCAAGAAATCAACAGACCGGGTGCTGATTTTGCTAGCGAAAGAGAAGCATCTCTCTCTACTCTGATTGGAGATGAGTCAGAGTACGAGTTGGAGCACTGTTTTGATTCGGTTAATGGAGGCATTTACAATGTCAGTTTACAATTAGTCAGAGAGTCGGAAATCTTGTACGAGTGGAATGGAACAACCGATTCCGAGTGTATATCATTCTCATCATCTACTAAAGAAGGTAAAATCACAATTTTCACCGAAATTGAAGATGGAGTTGAAGCAACAGCAAACTTGCAAACATGGCCGCTCAAATCTGCGATGTTACCTGGAATGATGATTTTCTCAATAGGAACTGTTTTGTTGGCATTTGGCGAGACGTTTTTTAGGAAAATAATCGCTTCAAGACTTCAGAAAGTTGCTACAGAAAGCGAGTCTAGTGAAACATACAGCCCTAATGTTGTTCAGTCAGGGATATGGCAAGATCCTATTCGCCCAGTTTGATCACAAGAAATCAGACAAACTCATTTGTTTAGCCTTATCGTTGTTGAACAAACTCTCAACACTATCTGCTAGCCACTCGACATTTTGTTTAGTGTAGTGGTCTACTCCATAGGTTTCCATAACGTGCTTTGTTACTTTGATATACTTTCTAACAGCACCCTCAGTTACCGTTAGCGCCAGATTACCATTACACATTTCACCATCAGATTTTCTTACGCCAAATGCGCTCATACCCCTTCCTGCCTGTTTAGCCGGCTGTATGCATTTTGCAGCTAAAGGCATCCTTCGATAGGAATGCCCACACTTCAAGCACCGCACTTTCTGTCTAGTAAAAGCAACAAGATTTCCTCTGAGGTCCGGAAGGAAGTGTGACCTAACTACGCTTGACGCAACGGTTCGCACATCTACGCCGCGTAATCTTTGGCCAAGTGAGAGTTGACCATTCATCTTGTCAATCATCGTCTNAAGGGTCTTGTAAGCGGANAGAGGCGGACCTTCTGCCATGTTACTGGTAGGGTGAGTGAATCCTAGTCCTCTTACTGCAGCGACACTTCCAAGCCTACGCTCGACAAAGTCCATNTTGTCTGCCAAAACCTTTGGATGAGGCTGTTCNAATGTGNTTTCNTAGAACCACCTTTCATANTGCCAACCNGAATCAACATTCAATGCTTCTTTGTCAACCTCAGTTGGATTTAACCTAGTTGTTAGNACAAGTGGGGCATCCATTTGACCNCCTCGATTGGCGGGCAGAATTTCTCTGCTGAAGTTAAGCAGGCCATCCATTAGAAGCATGATTGCATCTTCATCCCCATCGCAGTTTCGCCTTTTTGCAGCGTGGAATAATGGATGTGCATAACCTCCAGAGCTATCTGAGAATCCGATTAGCCTCGATAAGACTCCTCCTGAAGTGTGTGGTGCAAGTGCACAGATTAGGTGTCCGACCAAATCNTTTGGTTCATCNACATGGTAGTAAGGTTTCATTCCGTAAAACCGTACAAGTAGTTCGTCGATATATTTNGCAGTTCTGACAAAATAATCTGCACCACTCTTTGCAAGAATGAAATCTTGTGGGAATATTTCCAACATTTGGTCATTACTTTTCAGTTCATTACCAAAGCAATCTGTTGTATATCCTAAATGTTTGAGTTGCTGCCAATCTACGTGTATTTCTTCAGGCGTAAAATGNGTTACTGGAACATCACTCATATCGAAACGGATCGTACCATCACGGAACACAGGGAGATTAAATTTAGCTCTAAGAATTCCTTTGTGGACAGCCTCAGGTGTTTGATTTCTNCTTGTCAGTTTCTTCAGACCCTTCATTTGTTTCGGAACTCTGTCAAGGCCTANGGAAATTCTAGCATCCTCNAGTAAATTATCCAAGCGAACGGTCTGAAGTTCACCCCTTCTTCTGCTATNTTCTTTTTCNTTNGATATTCGAAGCTCGGTTCTACCACCACAGATTTCTCCAGCTTTGCTTTCTCCAAACTGGTCGTGCTTTCGATGATGGCAGGTAATTGTTGGTGATTTTTTACCGCACTCTGTACANAACCTTACACCCATTTGAACTCGTAATTCTTGTTGTTCTGCAGCGTTCGAAACAAGTCTTTGATTTCCTCCTGATAGAGCAATGGGGAATAGCGAATGAACAACTGGCTTTTCGCGTGGAGCACTCTTTTCTGGCCTGCCCATTCTNCAGCCAATTCTTACTGGNGCNGAATGCTCCCATCTAAGCCTTGATATTTGTCTGACCTGGGTAAGAATGCCATCTACAGCATGATCGTCTTCCAAGATTTGTGAGTTTCTGTACTCTTCTGGGTTTACAGGCCCGTTGTCTGGAACTTTATTTGCTGCATCTCTTCCGATTTTGTCGGTTTCAGCAATTCCTAATCCTCTTTGTCTAGCATTTGTTTCAGCAGCGATTCTAACAGTTGACCGCTCTTTTTCCAACTTTATCTTTCGTTCATCTTCTTCTTNCAATACTCTTGCAGCTTTACGTAATTCACGGATTCTACTCTCAAAAATAGTATCAGTATTTTCGACTTTGATTGGTGCTTTTCCTCTGAGTGAGAAACCAAGACCATCTAGCATCGCTTGCCATCCTTTTGAGATTACTAAGTCATCACCATCATGGTGATGCTCAAGACCAAGCATCAATGCAGATCCTTTCACTATGCCATGAATTCTCAACACCCAGATATGAGGTGTTTTATCTGTGAATATTCCACTCTCAACTCTAAATCCGGGGCCCGGCATATTATCGTAATCGAGAACATCCTCATTCTCAGGCCTCAATTCTTTCATATCATCGGAATTCCATCCTTTTACGCCNTCGATAAATACCAAACAATCGTCTCTAACNGTAGCTCCCTCTATTGCCTTCAACAATGCGGGAACCCATTCGATAGGTAAATCAAGCCACCAAGGATTGTTCGAGCCGATTAGAGACGTTGAAAATCTAATCGCAATTTCTTTTGAGGAATTCCAGTTTGGATTTAGTCGAATTAATGCATCTCTCCATTTTCTTCTAATGTGAAATCTCTCATCTAAATCNGTACTTTCGNTTATTGGAAGGCCAGGAATTCCGGAGGGTAAATTGTCGATTGNTATACCAATCAATCTTGAAAAATCGGCTACAGCTTGTTCGCTGTCAATTGCATCGATTAAATCTGCTGCCCACCAATCGTGAGAATATGCGGCGGGCACCAAATTTTTGTTATTCTCCATAAATTCCCCGTAGCCCAACACCAATTCTCCGTTATCCCAAATCGAGGTGATTTTTTCTTTATNTTCNCTAAATGACTTTTCGTCATTGTACTGCTTGAATGTACCATCGCTATGTATTACCCAGGGCCCTTCAGCGATATCGCAAGGTGTTATTGCGCATGCCTTTCCTGGCCTTTCAATTTTCATTTGTGTTCCAACTGCAATAAAATCATCCATAGCAGCCATACTCGCTGCATTACAGGAGCCAGCAGCCAACCCTGATGGCCTTGCTCTTCCATATCTTAGTCTAAATCCGCCCGCTTCCAAGGGCGCACCAAATACAGGCCTACCAGCAATTATATCATTCATAAATTTTGAAATCGTCGGAACTCTTCTAGATTTGAAAACTGCATCTTGGTCTGATTTTTCTTTTGATTTTCCTTTGTTCGCAAATGTAGATATGAAGTCCCAACCCGGTACGTTTAGCCTTTCAGTATGCTTCTGAATTTTCGGAGCCTTCAGACATAGACCTTCTCCGATAACTAATAGCACACCACCTCTAATTCTTGGCTCGTCGATATTTCTAACTCGACCGTATCCAGCACATTCGATGTCTTGGTCACCTTCACCGTTGATCATTACGGGACATGCTCTTACAATGGTGTCAATTTCTTCAGGAGGAGGGCGATATTGCAAACCTCCTCTGTAAAGTCCGAACTCTTCCTTTACTCTCTCAACCTCATCATCAGTTGGTTTGTAGGCGTCTACATTCAGTTCTCTCCTTATCATATCTGCAATTAAAACGGCCAACGCCTGTGCAGTACCTCCTGCTGCTCTGATAGGTCCCGCAAAATGAACGGAAAGGAACTGAGATCCATCGACATTTGATAGAATTCTTACTTCGCTAATACCCTCTAGTGGGGCCACAAGAACAGCCTCAGTCAAAATTGCTAAACCGACCCTTAATCCGACGTCAATACTTTTTTTCAGATCGTGACCATCCTCTCTGAATTTTTTTGCTACCATTGTTGCCATTTTGATGGAAGTGGTCTCACGGTCGTTTTCGGCAAGTAATTTCCGGATGTCTTCTGCAACTTCAGCTCCATCCAGATACTGCACTAGCAGTTTTTCAGTTCTACTGGCAAGATCAGAAGCTCTTGGAATTTCGACTTCGGTTTTGTGGTCTAGACCTTTACTCCTTGCCTCATCAGCGATTTGATATGCTTCTTCAGTACGGTTATCCAACCATTCTTGGTAGGATTCCATTTCTTTCTCAAGGCGCTTAATGTCTATGCCCAGTAACGGACTGTGGACATCTCTGCTACCTTGCTGAATCATTGCAATCAGTAAGTGCTTCTAGCCGGGGGCAAATAAGGGCTCTTACTGGTTTTTTTTACAATAAGGGAAGGTTCATGCCCTTCAAACGAGTGGCTATGGCTATGTCCGTCCCTCAAAACCTCCGGAACGACCCAAAATGGACACGCTTGGTCGAACTTGTCCGAGATTTGGCATTTCTGGATGGAGGGAGCGATGAAGCATTTACTTTAGCTAGTGGCAAGAAGTCACGGTGGTTCTTCGATATGAAGCCAGTAATGATGAGCCCAGAGGCAGGGAGAATTGTTGGTCAACTTATGAATTCAAGATGCGATGAGATCGGTGCAGATTTTGTTGGAGGTTTAGAATTAGGCGCAGTTCCGTTAGCAGCACTTGTAGTAGCAACCGATTTCACATCAGATAGGTTAGGCTTCATGGTCAGGAAAGAGGCAAAGGGAAGAGGCGGAAGAAAGACAAACAATCCACCAGGTATTGAAGGAGCATCGATTTCGGAAGGTGGTCGAGTAATAATTTTGGAAGATGTGACAACCACAGGAGGGTCTGCTATCAAGGCAGTAAAAAGAATCGAGGAAGAAACTGAATGCGAAGTAGTAGCAGTGATCAGTATCCTTGACAGAGAAGAGGGTGGTAAAGAGGCTTTCAATAATGCAGGTATACATTTTGAAAGTTTACTGGTGCGCTCAGATATTTCTGGGTGAGTTGATGATTTTAAGCCCAGAAGATTCAGATTTAGATGGACCAACTGCAGTCGATAGAACAGCACCAGAAGGGTTGCTGTTTCACTATGCAAATGAAGCCAAGCCTTTGGCAACTCCATGGCAAGTTGCAACAGAGCGGGCTAAATTGGTTCGGAAATTTAACCTGCCAGATGGAATAATTCTTGATCCTGCTTGTGGTAGTGGCATTCAATTAGCAGCTTATTCAGCGATGTTGAGTAGAAAGGGGATTGGGATTGAACTAGACAAGAAAACTGCAATGGCTGCAAACGCTAATTTGAAGAGAGTATATTTACACGGATTTGGAGAAAGTTTGCAATCATCAAGAATTCTAGTTGGAGATGGAACGATTGGAAATCTCGAGGAAGATATCGCAATGCTTCATCTCGACCCAGCAAGACCACGAAATTCCAGGACCCATGGCTTGGATGAGATGGCTCCGCAACTGCCAGCTATATTCAAGGCGTGGAAAGATAAGTTAATTTCAGGCGAAAACGGGCCAGCAATTCTTCTTGATTTATCACCAAGATTGAGTACATCACAGCGGCTTGAAGTTGAGGACATAGTGAATGACTTCTGGCCGGATATAGGAAAAACATGGGTGTGGACTAGTAGAGGTAGAGGGCGAGTGGACAGGCTTTCCCTTTGGCTAGGCCAAATATCCTCAAAAAACATCTCAAGAAGATACATACGCATACCTCCTGATACTAAGCAAAAGCCAATAATTATCGAAGGTGATTATAGCGAAATATCTACTCACAGAAGACCACCGAGAAAGGGTGAATATGTTAGCATACTTGATGCGGCGTTGGTTGAATCAGGATTGGCAAATGAATTTCTGAAAATGATAGACTCAGATGAGATATTGTGGAGTATCTCTGAGGGGAGAAGGCCTCAAATTCATCACTCTCACCAGATTAAATTCGAATCAAACGTGTTTAACCTACTTGTCCAAGCATCGGGGCGTGTTGTGAAGTTGGTTCATTGTGAATTGACTGAGGAAAATCTACCAATATTAATCGATGCTGCAAGAGAGTATGGTTTTGGCAAATTAACGCTCAGGATTTCTCTAAATCCAGACGAGCAACCCCGCCTCCAAGGCAGTATCGATAGGCAGCTGTCCGCAAGGGGGGGAAGCCGGGTCGGATTTATCGCAAAACAACCTCTTGATTCGATGTTGTTATTGTGTCTCGAAAAATAACGGCTTTGAGTACATCGAACAGAGATTGAAAAACAGCCGGTTTCAAGGCGCAGTGGCGCGAATGACCAATCGCGGTCTTGATATAGGGGTGGTTAGTCGCAAAGCCGCTCGACATCATGTTGTACGCGTTTTACAGGTGAACCACCATGGCAAATGATCAGGAATTGGGAGACGACTTCTCCTACATGCTCAGAATGGCTGATACCGACATAGACGGTTTGAAGCCTCTAAGAACAGCGCTAACCGCTGTTCGAGGTGTAGGCGACCGCACTGCAGCAAACATATGCAGAATTACAGGATTCGATCCTGGAATGAAAGCGGGCCATTTAGACTCTGCACAGCAAGAAACTCTTCGCGAAACAATAGAGAGTTACGCAGAGCAAGGGGTGCCTCTTTGGATGCTAAACCGCCAGCGAGACCTTGAATCCGGAGATGAACTACATCTATCTGGACAAGATTTGAAACTCACACACGAGGACGACATTAGTCGTCTTCGAAGAATCAAGAGCTACCGTGGTATTCGTCATGCAGGCGGCCACAAAGTACGTGGTCAGCGTGGTCGATCAAATGGTCGATTTGGTCTAACACTCGGAGTACAGAGGAAGAAGTGATTGGGGGAATAATGAATGGGACATCCAAAATTCGCAAGGCCAAAGTATGACACTCCTCCACATCCCTGGAAAGCAGACAGAATCGAAGAAGAGCACGCTATTCGTGCCAACCACGGTCTAAAGAACATGACCGAGATTTGGAAGGCGAAGTCCTCGCTTAGAAGAATTAGAGGCCAAGCGATGAAGTTAATCGGAAGAGTAGATACCAGCGAAGGACACTACGCAAGGGAAAAAGATGCACTCCTTGCATCTCTCAACAGAAAAGGATTGATTTCAGGCGACGCCATTCTCGACGACATCCTTTCATTATCTGCAGAAGACATTCTGAATCGCAGACTACAAGCTCAAGTCTACTACAAAGGATTGGCTTGCTCCATGAAGCAGGCAAGGCAACTTGTAACACATGGACAGATATGCATTGGCGATCAGAAAGTGACAATTCCTTCGTACCCTGTATCAAGGGATGAAGAAGAACTAATTCGATACCATCCACGTTCCAAATTAAACGATGAGAACCATGTAATTCGTCAAACCATTCTAGGTGTCAGAGAGTCCGCAGAGTATGCTGAAGACGAGGTTGACCCAGAGTTTAGCAAATCAGAAGCAACAGTTGTTAATGAATCTGCAGATGATGCACCTCGCGCTGAAGACACAATCCCTGAAGGAGGCGACGAGTGATGCGCAAAGCAATAATCAACATCTTCTCCAGTTACAACAATGTGTTGCTGACAGCAACCGACCTAACGGGTGCTGAGACAATCGCAACCTGCTCTGGGGGTCAAGTGGTCAAGTCATCAAAGGACTCTGGGGGTCAATTTGCTGCAACTCGAGCTGCTGAAAGAATGGCTGATCAGTTGAAAGAAAAAGAATTCACACAAGTTATCGTCAAGTACCGTGGCCCTGGTGGAAATAAATCCAATAACACAGGACCAGGTGCTCAAGCAGCAATCAGAGCATTAACCCGTGCTGGTGTTACAGTTACTCGTATCGAGGATGTAACTCCGATCGCTCACGATGGAACTAAGAAGAAAGGTGGCCGCCGTGGTCGCCGCGTCTGATATTCAGAGGTGAAATAATGAAGGCAGAAATAGTAGAAGGCTGGCCCAAGGATAACAAGATCCGCATAATTCTATCCGACACAAATGCCGCTCAGGTTAACAGCCTAAGGAGAGCAATAATGGCAGATGTACCTAAGATGGCAATTACAAAAGTAAGATTTGAGCAAGGAGTAACTCAAGACAACCAAGGCGAGGTAATCGAATCGGTAAATGTGTTACCAGATGAAGTGCTGGCACACAGGCTGTCAATGATTCCAATTCCAACTTTCCTTGAGGAATTCGTATTCCCAGAAGATGATCCAAATAACGAGAATCTTCCTGAGGACCAATGGGGATCACCACTCTCTCAGATAATCTACCATCTTTCAATTAGAGGTCCAAACCCCGATTCTGAAGATGTTCACAAAACAGTTTACGCAGGCGACTTAAATGTGCTTGGTGAAACAAAGCTGCAGATCAAAGAAGAGCATGCAAAAATTCCACTCACCATCCTATCAAAAGGGCAGTATCTAGAATTGTATGCTTATGCAACACTGGGTAGAGGTAAAGACCATGCAAAGTGGTGTCCCGCTGCAGCAGTAACCTTCCAACCTAGACAGAAGGCAGTACTTGACAAACCTAAGAAAGCAAACACTCTATTCAATCTGAATCTAACCTCCAATTCTGGAAGGACGATAGATTCGAAATTGTTCAAAAACAAGGAATGTACAGATGTAAACGCTGTACTTGATTTGGAGAGAGCACTACACCAAGTAGGACCAGGAACAGGCAGAGATGCAGATTTTGACAACGCTATTTTACTGGAAGATATAGACGGAGAGTACATCTTCTCCTTCGAGTCCGATGGGGCGTTATCACCCGAGGAAATTTTCAATCGTGCATGTACAGAATTAGTTTCTCGTTTCGAGAAGATTACTGGCGAGATTGACTCAGCACTTGCTTGAACCGGACATAGAATACTCCAATCTTGGAGAACCATGATGACCTTTCAGCAATAGGCGATTAGCATGAGTGAGGTTACCGTCCATGTAGGTGGTCATGTAACCCTGTTGTTCTCAATCCATTCAAATTCATTGTTATCTAGGAATCAGGGCTCAAAGGGGGCAGGATTTTGCCTAGAGGATGGCGTTGAGGTATCAATCAAAAGAACAGACAATGAGACTGATAAAATATCAGTAACCACAATAGATGGGAGTACATTGGATGGAGGATTGAAACTATATTCTGATTTGATTGAATCTTTCAGAGAGTTATTTCAAATCAATGAACGAATAGATGTTAATGTGAGATTAGAACTTCCGATTTCTCAAGGGTTTGGTATGAGTGCGGCTGGTTTACTAGCAACGAGCCTATGTCTTGGCGAGTTTTTCGATAGAGGAGACGAAGGCCAATTAGCTAGACTTGCTCATAGAATAGAGCGACAAATTTCTGGTGGTCTGGGCGATATCCTTGGATTATGGGCGGGAGGATGTGAGCTAAGGACCAAGCCTGGCAGTCCACCATCACCAGGTGTTGCACAAGGCTTCTCTGTAGGCTGTAAAGCTCTGCTTGTTTGGGACCCCGATGGGATGAAGCACACTTCTGGATATATTGACGATCCCTCATGGAAGAAGAAAATCACTTTAGCAGGAGAAGCCTCTGTTAATCGTCTAATGCAAAATTCGTGGGATATTGGTGTGTGGGATATTCTCCTACAAGAAGCAGACAAGTTTGCATTAGAGTCAGGCCTGCTCGAGGAGAAAACTAGAGCCGATTTACTTGATGTTGTCCTAACAAACGCAACTACAAACATGAGTTGTCACCTATGTATGCTCGGCACATCGTTAATTGTTGTACCAAGAGATTTGTCACAAGACTTTGACACAGATGAGCTTGCATCTAAATTGAGAAAACTGGGTTTGGGAGTTAGGGAGACTACCCTTCAGTAACTTCATTTAGAGGCTGCAAATCAAGCGGGCCACTATCTAGTAAAACAGTCCCCGGGATGTGTAAGTTATCACAAAAACCGTGTCTAAAAACCAATGCACCTTGACCCCAAGTGTCAACATATCTCATAGCTTGCTTGGAAATCTTCTTTCTCTGGAAATCAACATCTGCACCATAGAAATGTTTGGCATCTATCCATGCAACAGGTTCTCCATTTATCTCGACATGATCTAAGAATAACAAATCTGGTGTATTTACTGGTCTGCCATGTTCTTTCATCTGTTCGCTTACCATTTCACCTTGGCGACGGACGCTTACACCTTGATTTTCAAACCAATCTGCAAGTACATCCTCGAACAAATCTGCTCTTTCATGTGTAATCGATTGATCGACATTGCTCACTCTATCAGCAATCTCTGCAGCCTCGAATTCGTTCCTTTCTCGTTGCTTGAATTTTGATGGAGCTCGCAGGGTCTCTTTTATCCTAGATTTTGACCAACCCATCTCCTTGAGAACAACTCTGAAAACATTCATTGGGGGGAAGTCATACTTTTTTGACAAATCAACAATTGTTGCACCCTCGCGATACAATCTCAAGAGCATTTTTCCTTTCGATTGCAGTCTACCGTGAGAATATACGGTCTTTTGTTGCAACAGTGCGCTACGTAAAGACAATGCTTGGTCCAATGTCATATCTAAGTCATCTACAATTTTACCAATGTGGTTAACTCTCTCATCAGAAAGCCATCCAAACTCTCCTTTACGGATGACTCTCGAAGCGATATGCGCTTCGGTTTTTAGGGGAACGGGGTTGTTCTCCCAAACAAATGAAAATTCCTTTGGTTTAGGTATATCTTTGGGGATTCCTATTGGTTTAGGTTCAGTATCGAACCTTTGTCTTGCTGCTAATTTGGCAGCTTGGTTAAGTTCTGCATTTCTTTCGAGAACTATTTTCTTTGCAGGGCCACCGTGGCGTTTAGGTTTCTTTGACCTACTCCTTCCTGTTCGGGCTCGAGGTTTGTTATTCTCACCCGCCATGATGTAATGGACTCGAGTCAGCCCCATAGATAAACCGGCTACTCTACTTTCGATAAGTCATTAAGAAATTGGTCTGTCTTTTGCTTTACAAATCGGTTAATTTGTTTAGCAAAAACAGCCATAAGCCGTGAAACTTCACAACTAGAGTAGACTTCAATTCCTCCATCATCTGCAGATAGGAAGGTAATGCAAACCCTTAGATTTTTCAAGCCCTTAGCAATCTGCCTTTCGTTTCTAAATTGCCCTTCTCCCAGTAATTCAATTTCACAAAAATCATCACCTTCGCGAATCGAATTTACAACCCATTTTGTCTCAATTAAACTACCTTTGATAGTTTGGAAGACTGCTAATCTATCTCCCTCCTCCATTGCATCTGGTTTTGATGCGAGCAGGTTTTGTGCCACTGTGTTCCACTCTGGCCATCGACTTGGATTCCTAAATGCCTTAACAGCGTTATTTACTTGCACTGAAGACATTTGTCTTCTCGATGTGTTCGAGAAACTCTTTGCCATAAAATCTCCACTTTGACAATAACCATGGATGTTACGGACAAATAACAAATCCTTTCAAGTGATGTATGTTAATCAATACTCATGAGACGAGCACTTGCTGTATTACTGGCATCGTTGTTGCTAGTGCCACTTTTAGTAAGTGCAGAAAGTACAGATGAACCGCTTGGATGGGCGCAGTCTGCTGGAGGGTTCGAAGATGAAAACCTAGCAGACTTTGCTGTATTAGCTGACGATAGAATTGTGGTCGCAGGTTCATTTACCGGTTCGGCAATATTTGGAGACGAGTCTGTTGAGGCCACAGGCATGTCAGGAGATACAGATGCATTTGTCGCAGTATTAGACATAGATGGAAACTGGACTATGGCCGGTAGTTTCGGCAGTGACGGTGTGGACGGCATCGATGCAATTGCAATACATCCCTCAGGAGACGTCATTGCCGTAGGCCACTACTGCTTGGGAACTGCGGGTAACATGTGCGAGGCAAGTTTCTCTGAATCTATTGTTCTAAACAAGTCTGACTCAAATGGCGAGGGGGATGCCTTCGTTGCTAGGTTCAGCATCGCTGGTAATTCTCTATCACCGATATGGGTAAGGTCAATTGGCAATATGGATGATCTTTCAGGATTCGATATACAAGTTGGTCCAAATGGCGGAATCTCTGCGGCTATTTTTCACAAAGGTTACCTGGAAGTTGAGGGGGAGTTTATTCCCGGAGCCGAAGGCACCAGCCTAGTTCTCGTCCATTACGATGAGAACGGAATGCTACAATGGACAAACGGAATATCAAGCGCAGAAGGGATTGAACCATTCGGAGGGATGTGCTATTCAAGTGATGGCTATCTGCATCTAGTCGGCACATATGTGGGCTCGGTAATGTTTGAAGAGCGTCAGGACTCCAAGGGGCAAGCAGATATTTTCGTCGCTCAATTAGATGGTAATGGACAATTCACTTGGACAGCCTTTGCAGGTGGCTTAGGCGAAGATTGGGCTAATGATTGTGCAGTTGACAGCCAGAACAATATCCACATAGTGGGCCAAATTGAGGGTACATCTGAATTTGGTTACATCAACACCACTTCAAACGGCTGGTGGGATTTATTCCATGCTGAAATCTCTTCCAATGGTGTTTGGAACAACGTCATGAGCGAAGGCTCAGGTGGATGGGAAAATGCAATATCTCTGGTAATCGATTCGAAGGATAATATCGTAATGACAGGAACTTACACCTCTTCGTTTAATATTGGACAGGATATGCTCAGTGATAGAGACTCCAATGGAGAGAGGAGAGATGTCTTTGTTGCTCAGTTAGATTCCTCAAATCAATGGGAATGGGCAGTCTCTGCAGGAGGNTCAGGGGATGATGTCTCCACTGCAATTGAATTTGGAGAAAATGAATCACCCGTGATCGGTATGAACATTCAGAATGTTGTTGAATTATCCAACTTTACACTGTTTTCCTCTGGAGCTAATGATTTGGGCATATGGAATTATGCAAGAGATCAGGATTCTGATGGACTAACTGACGGATCTGATAATTGTCCAAGAATTGCTAATCCTGCACAAACTGATACAGACGGNGATTTGTATGGNGACGTATGTGATGACGANGACGATGGNGANTCTGTTGGCGATGATTGGGATGATTGTAGCCCNGGAGAAATAGGATGGATTTCTGCACCAAATACNGATCATGATGGAGACGGNTGTAAAGANTCTACAGAAGATTTCGACGATGATGAGGATGGAATCAGAGACAATTACGATGTCTGTCCAAAAGGGCCAGTTGGTTGGGTCTCNACTGTTGAAAATGACGAAAATCAAGATGGCTGTGAAGATCAGGATACAGATGGCGATGGTGTCGTTGATCAGTTGGACAAGTGTCCAGAAATTTTTGACGATCAAGCAGATCTTGATTCTGATGGAATTGGAGACTCGTGNGAGACAGATACNGATGGCGATGGTATTGATGACGAGTTAGACAATTGCCCTCGAGATAACTTCCAATGGGAAAGCACACATGCAATAGATCACGATCAAGATGGTTGTCGAGACTCAGACAGAGACCCTGATGATGACGGTGATGGCGTTCTTGATTTGTCAGATGATTGTCCGTTGGGTGAAATTAACTGGAATTACACATTTGATCATGATAATGACGGCTGTCACGATGACTTCGAAGACTCTGATGATGACTCGGACACTTTCCTAGACGATGACGACTTGTGCCCAANAGGTTATGTCGGCCAAACAGGGTCTGGAATGGATTTGGATAGAGACGGATGCGTAGACTCTACTGAAGACGATGACGACGATAACGACGGAGTTCTAGATCCAAATGACGAGTGCAGATTCACCCCTCCGGGATTGAATGTCGACTCTGAAGGATGTTCTGGCATCCAATTGGATGATGATAATGACGGTGTACCAAACCTCAACGACCTTTGTCCATCAACCCCTCCTGGAGATAGAATTTCCATAACTGGGTGTACAATCGTTATGGATGAAGAGGTAGAATCCAGTGGAGATGAGGAAGAATCAATNTCCTTNATCACAATACTATTCAGTATTGCAGCAATNCTTGTTGTCATCGCTTTATTCGTAACATTCAGAAAGCAGCCACCGTTACCGAACAAATCGGTTCCCAAAGTATCTGCAACAGATTCAACTGTANACGATAGAAGGGGCGAGCGGGATAGCGGAGCCACTCCGCCCAACCTCGACAACTCCAGCCTCAACNATGACACTGGTAAGGCTGAGGTCACTGCAGATGAAATCGCTAGCTGAAGTCAAAATCTCTTCTTCATCTATGTCATTTGCAATCATTCTCTTTTCCTCATCAGACCACTTGAAGACTTGGGGTAGCATTCTCTTACCCCAAAATTTCATTATTTCCCCACGATTTTCGTCTGTTACGAATTTTTGATTTGATAATTTGCCAGCAAACGCTTTGATATTCTCCCCTGAGTTNAGATGGTCAATAGCAGAGATAGCAAGCTGTTTTTTCCAAGGTCTAGATATGTGTATTGTTGCCGAATTGGGNGCATTGCCGATATGCTTNGTTGCAACCTTTGCAACCTTTCTTGCTTGTTCCAAAAATGCTCTGAGGTAGGTTTCAGCATCAAGAGCATCTTTTTCAGCNCTGGTTAATTGATCTGGCAGTTCGAAAACTCTGCCAGCCACAAGGTCGTCATTACCCATCATTTTCCACCAGTCTTCAGCAATATGTGGTGTAGCAATTGAAATCATATGAGTCCATACTCGTAGTATTTCTTTCCCAACTTCCGGGTTTTCACCACCGCGCCTTCTATACCAGTTTAGGTCTTTTACAAGATCGAAATGACTTGCATCTACTGCCCCCCTAAGGTCATATGAATCCATGGCATCTCGCCATTGCTGACATCTCTGCTTTAATCTCGCAATCATCCATGTNTCAATTTCTCTAGCATTACCNTTCCAAGATAAAATAGTCTCAGGCATGTTGTATAACTGTACCATCTGTCTATAATTAGCCTCAAGTGCAGAGTCTGACCAATCCATTCCTGCAGTTGGATTCGCAGCGAATAAAATGAACAATCTTACAGTGTCTGCTCCGAATTTCTCAATCATTTCTTCTGGAGAGACCGTATTGCCAAGACTCTTACTCATTTTTGCACTCCTTTCTGATAACTCCCCATCGCAGTGCGGACATGTTCCATCTGCAAATTCCACATTCAACGTAATCGCACAGGTGCTACACCAGGGTGCGGCCTTGTTTACCATTCCTTGACAAAGTAATTCATTAAACGGCTCGTCGATATTGTGTAAACCGATATCCCGGAGGGCTTTTGTCCAAAATCTTGCATAAATTAAGTGCATTTGGGCATGNTCAATGCCTCCACAATAGAAATCAACATTCATCCAATGATTAGCAACTTCTGGATTAAAGCATGCTTCGTTTTGCATTGAATCTGTATACCGTAGGAAATACCATGATGAATCGACAAATGTGTCCATTGTGTCAGTTTCTCTTTTTGCNTCAGCCCCACATTTCGGGCACTCGNCATGAATGAAACTTTCACTAGTTTCAAGCGGATTTCCTTTNCCATCAAAAATTACGTCTCGTGGAAGTTCAACAGGCAACTGGTCTTCNGGAACTGGTACAACTCCACATGTACCACAGTGGATAACTGGTATTGGTGTACCCCAGTANCTTTGTCTACTAATTANCCAAGGTCTAATTTTCCAATTAATTGTTCCTAAGCCCTTATTCTTCTCCTCAAGCGCCTTACATACCGCTGCCTTTGCATCAGGGCCGTATAAGCCATCAAATCCATCTAANGAGGAATTCACCATCCAGCCCAGACCGGTNTCTGCTTCTGTAAGTTCAGAATTGCCATCAGTTTCTTGATCCATTACTAGGACACGCTTTATGGGAATGTCATATTTTTTCGCAAACTCAAAGTCTCTGTCATCATGTCCGGGAACCGCCATGACAGCTCCTGTACCATAGGATGCGATAACGAAGTTACCTATCCAAATTGGAACCCTTTCTCCTGTAAGTGGATGCAANGCGAATGAACCTGTTGGAACACCTTTTTTCTTGCCCATATTTTTGATTCTATCAAACTCACTCATCTTNATGATCTCATCATGAAGGCTTTTCCAGTCGTTTTCATATTCTGTTCCAGATACTAGTTTTTCTGCCAACTCATGTTCAGGTGCCAAAGTAACAAATGTAACACCGAATAACGTATCNGGCCTGGTTGTGAAAACTCTAATCTTTTCACTTCTGTTCTCAACATCAAATTCGATNTCTGCTCCTTCGGACCTACCGATCCAGTCTTGCTGTAGAGCTTTGACATTCTCAGGAAAATCAATCGTCTCCAAACCATCGAGCAACTCTTGAGCGTATTCTGTGATATTTAGGAACCATTGGCTCATTTCTTTTTGGTTTACAGGACCGTTACATCTCCAGCATCTTCCTGCTTTCACCTGTTCATTTGCAAGGACTGTGTTACAACTTTGGCACCAATTTACGGGAGCAGACTCTTGATATGCTAGACCTTTCTCTAGGAATTTCAAGAAAAACCATTGATTCCATCTGTAATATTGCGGGTCATGGCTTTTGACCACNCTTCGCCANTCATANGAGAANCCCATCCGNTTGATTTGCTCGGTNATCGAGGCCATATTTTTCTCAGTAATATCGTGAGGATGCCCACCTTCAGCGATAGCGGCATTTTCAGCAGGCATTCCGAATGAATCGAATCCCATAGGATATAGAACATCGAATCCCATAAGTCTCTTGTATCTTGCAACAGCATCNCCAATCGANTAATTTCTTACGTGGCCCATGTGCATTTTACCAGATGGGTAAGGATACATCTCAAGGCAGTAGAATTTGGGATTTTCTTCATTAAATTCTACATTGAATATTTTCGAGTCTTCCCAAGACTTTTGCCANGANTTTTCCGTGTTTTGTGGCACGTATTCTGGCATGGTAACACTCCAACGCCCCTACGGGGCGAACTGGCGTGTTATGGCAATGGCCTTGAATCCATCTGAGGAATCATATCTCAGTAGTGTCAAGTAAGAACATTGCTTCTTTAGTCAAGCAGTAGCGATGCTTGACTCCTTTCTTTCGTTTTTCAACAAGTCCAAATTTCTGGAGGGTTCTAAGATGATGACTCACTAATTGCTGAGATCTATCTAGGCGATGAGCAAGTTCAGCTTGGGTTGGGAACTTTTTCATTTGGCCATCATCATCTAATAATCTGAGGATTTTTCCTTGCAGACTATTGGGGTCTGGAGAGAGTGGAGGCAANGGCAACTCATCTTCTTCAAGTCCAGGATGAAGATTGTTGGTGAATGGATAAAACCTAACCAATCTTCCATCNGGTCTGCGCCAAATCCTGTCTTCGTCTTCTAAGATCTTCAGGTGGTGTGTGATTTGTCCATTTGACATTTCTAGAGCAGCCATTAAGGCTCTGAAGTGGCAACCAGGGTTTGCAGTTAGGTAACCCATTAGCCTACCTCTTTGGTATCGTCCATCACTAGTTTCACTGGTCCTGCCAACAAGCCCAAGTAACCACAGACCAGCTGTTGTAGTTGGGATTCTCCATGACTCATTTGTGGCAATTAATGCAACTAGCAAAGAGAGTATTCCACTGCTTGCTACAACTACGCCCACAGAAATCACCACTGGATTTAATGCAGCTTCTTGTTGTTCAGGGGCAGTCAACACAACTTCCTCTTCCTCATCTTGTTGCTCGATTTCTGGCATGCTCTCGCTGTAAATTTCCTTGATCGTAATCGATGTTGCAATGAAGTCGGAACATTGTGGAGAGGCTTCAGAGTTGTAAACCTGATATTGGCCAGTCAACCCTGATTTAGGAGCCCACGAGATNATACTNGGAGCGCCACTTAACGTTACTAGTCCCTCCTCAACTGAGTTGAGTAACCAACATTCACCATTTTCATTTGATGTTACACTCCANGTNCCTGNAAGTGTTCTTGTAATGATTTCAGCACTATCTTCGTCTTCTACTTGCTGTTCATCATCCAATCCTTCTTGCATTGGCCANATGAAGGANACGGACGATGTGATTCTAGGGTATGTGGATGTTTCNAAGAACAAAGTGTACTCTCCATCCTCTAATCCACTCATATCAAATTCAATTAGTTCAAGCTCCATTTCGTCACTTGCCAACGTAATTAATTCAGTGTATGANCACTGGCTAAGTAAGGAATTTATCTCGCTCTCGTCATCATAAAGTGAAGTCTTTAACCCACACATTGTAGAAAACGTGACCTCAAATTCTGTATTGCTAACAATGTAAGGTGATACCANAAGAGTCTCTTCACCGGTAATATCNGCAGATATTGTTACCAAATCATCANTACAGTATGAATCACGATCTCTTGTAAGTTGGATTTCTTGGGTTGAATATAGGTCATGTTCTGGAATTTCTAATACAATCAGGATTTCGCCAGGGCTAACATGGCATCCTTGNGTATCAATGAAAACCCAATCNGGCTGAGAGTAACTTCTCTGACTATTTGGTGTCAAAATATTTTCTACATCTAAGTCGTTGCAATCCTTTAACGCNCTAGTATCAGTTAANACATTNCCAGACTGGTCTATCGCCCAGTACTCGCCTCTGCAAGAATTACTAAAGTCGAGAGTGACATCTTCATTNCCTACATTTGTGATTGTTANACTNGCTTCAAGATTTTCCATTTCTCCGTATGTGTAGTCATCTTCAACCTGTAGGCTTAACTCTAGGTTAGAATAATCACCTTCCCAAACACCTACATCGTCATCTGCGGTTGCTTCTAANGTAATTAATTTGGTTAGACTTCCATCACCCAAAGATACTACAATCTCATTATTACCTGATACNAGATCAATNGGGATTTGCTCAACNGTAACAATTTCTTTGCTTGACATTGAGGATGGGCCACATGATCCAAACANAACAGAATTAANCTNGATTTTACATTCGCCAAACTCAGTATTAATCTCTTGGTTGAGCGTATTTTGTAGCCTTACAGTGACTATACTGGGTGAATTCTCTGAGTGTGCTCCTGTACGAGAGGTCACTAAAACATCCATTTCGAGACCATCTGGAATTTCAACAGGAGTTTGAACATGTAACTGAACAAACGAAGACAATTCTTCTCCTGCAACGAAGTACTGTATTGTGTAATCTCCCGACGAAACAAATTCTCCGTTTATGTCCTTGAGGTCCCAAGTCAGCGTTTGCAAGCTTGTAACCGAATTAGAATCAATGTCTAGTCCTCTGCTTTGACCATTACATAGTAGACTTCCATCAATAATAAGTTGAGAATCTTTCCAGATCTTAAGCACTTCATTACACGACGGGTCAACAGTGATGCTTGTAGAATCGCCATTGTTTGCTAATTCAGCAGATATCTCTACTACATCACCAGAGGAAAACCAACCTTTGTCTGGAAGGTTATCAATAGAGGCAGTTAAAGACAGATTTTCATCATCAGCAATTGCGCTCGGCGCAATCACAAACAGTAAGCTGGCTAAGACGATAGCCAGCATACGCTCCCTGCCCATGTTACACGATATGCGTCATCCCTTAGAAGGGATGCGGTTCATGTATTGTGTGAGCGAAGATGGCTGAGTTGATATTTGAAACGGAAAAAATCGCTGTATATCAAGCGCAGTTGGGCGATTGGGATAACCTAAATCACCTCCTTGTTTGCAAAGAAACAGGAAAAGCAGTGGTTGTCGACCCTTTCTCTGCAAACTATTGGCTTAATTTCTGTAATGAAAACAAATTACACCTTGAGCAAGTTTGGCTGACTCACACTCACTGGGACCACTCAAAAGGCGTAGAAGGGTTGCAACACAAACAGGTTTGGGTACATGTTGATGAATCTAAACGGGGATGGGATGGCCCTTCCAATAGAGAGTGGAGAAACGAGGCTAATTCATTCGTGCACCAAGATATTGGGAATTTAAAATTTGAAGCCCATTGCACCCCAGGGCACACACCGGGTCACATGACTTTCATTGGAGAAGGGGTAGTAATCAGCGGTGATTGTCTATTCCTTGGAAGATGCGGGCGTACTGATCTATTTGGAGGCAGTATCGATGCACAAAGAGAGTCACTACATCATCTACGAAATGNGTTAAGTGAAATACCGAAGGGTTGGATAGTTCTTCCAGGTCACCAATATGAGTTGCCAGATGGTTCTAATCCAACTTACATCACGGTAGGAGATTTACTNCGNGATAACGAAGCACTTGCCGCTATTGATGACGATGAAAGATGGAATTCANTGGACTTTTTGTCATTCGATGANAATTTAGCTGAAAAAGCTCGAAGACAGAAAGCCATGTTGAGTGAGGAATAATCAAACATCATCCAAACTAAACATAGTTGGAATTGAAGCCTGTTGTGCCTGCTCTTGCTGCATTTGGTGCTGTTGCCATTGAGGTACTTCAGCAGGAGGAGTCCATCCTAATTCTGTTGCCTTTGCAATATCTCCTTGAGAGACGTAATAATCAATCCATTCTTGCTTCCTTGTTTCTTCTTCTTGGAACATAGCAGCGACTTTCATCTCTTCCGCACGATTGTATGCTGATNTCCTTTTACCTGCTTGCTTAGCCACCATTGCAACGGATATTACGGCAAGCAAGAATACTACTAACCCGAATAATATGTACAGATTAGTGTCCAAAGCNAGGCCATCGTCTCCTGAACCNTCGATATAATCGCTATCGTAGGNATTTGGAATTCCGTCGCCATCAGCATCTGCAAATCCAGCACATTGAATCACTTTACCAGTTGATGAGTCCACAGTGCCTAGAACACCTTGCCCTACTTCTGGGTCATAGGGGCAAGGGTCAATTTGGTCAGCATATCCGTCTTTGTCTGTATCAACGCAACCAAAGACATCCATCTTGTATGATGTTCCNGCTTTGAGTTTACACTCATCGGATTGCCATGCTCCTAGTACCTGACTATCTCCGTAACCATCNCCGTCTGTATCCGCCCACTGNGATGCTCTAACAGGNAAAGCATCGGGGTTTCTACCGGTGTTATTGTCTCCNAATCCATCGCCATCAGTATCAGACCATTGGCTAGGNTCTAGTGGGAAGGCATCTCCCCATTGATCNCTAATGGTGATTAACATTCCAATTTCTTGTTCGTCAGCAATGGTGGTGTTTACCCATCCATAGTTATCTCCAAATCCATCAAGGTCTGTATCCTCCCATTGTTTTGGATCATCAGGGAATGTATCGTCGACGTCTGCCCATGAGTCACCGTCACTGTCCGGACANCCTTGTCTNGAATTATTNGTGCTTGTCCCGTANTCGTCAGGGCACTCATCACCATTTGGAACTGCCTGGTTATCTCCCCANCCATCTCCATCATTATCGGTCTGTTGATAGAAATCTTCGGGGAATGCATCGAATGGATCTACAACTCCATCGTTATCTGTATCAGGACAACCTCTAGCTGCTGGAATTGTGGATTGNCCATAAAGCTCTGGGCATTGATCACCGTTGTTTCCTTCGGGGTTGTCGCCAAATCCATCATTATCGTAATCGCTCCATTGTGTTGGGTCGTTAGGGAAGAAGTCTCCATTTGGTTGAACAGGGCGGTCTCCATATCCGTCGCCATCAGTATCTGCCCATTGGCTTGAATCATCAGGGAATTGGTCNGCATTATTTCCTAATGGATTGTCTCCATATCCNTCATTGTCTCTATCTTCCCANTGAGTACCATCAGTTGGGAATGGGTCTCCTGCGTTTGACCATCCGTCACCATCAGCATCTGGGCAACCAACTCTATCNATTGAGGATAAACCNTACTCNCCAGGGCACTCATCTGGTGAGTTGCCTGAAGTGTTGTCCCCGAATCCATCACCATCGCTATCTCGCCATTGTGTGGGGTCATCGGGGAACGCATCAGCATCACCGACAGGATGTGCTGCCCATGAACCATCGGAACTTGGATTCGACCATCCGTCACCATCAGTATCTTGGCAACCAACTCTGTCTTCAGTGGAGTTACCCCATGTATTGGGGCATCCATCAGAAAGNGGAGTATTTGGTTCATCACCAATCCAGTCTCCATCAGTGTCCTTCCACTGGTATCTGAAGAGCGGGAATTTGTCAACCTCTGTAGCTTCTGAATCATAATGCCCAGGCCAGCTCTCATCAACATCCGATGTACTAGGGTCATCAACAGGTCTGAGTTCAGTCCATGATGAATTGTCATAATTATCTCCAAATCCGTCACCATCAGTGTCATTCCACTGCGTTGGGTTCATTGGGAATGCATCACCAATCTGGTCATATCTCAACTCAGTAAACTGCTCAACTTGGTAGTGTATACCTTGGATATTGTTGTCTCCTATTCCATCTGAATCAGAATCAGCCCACTGGGTATTATCGCTTGGGAATACATCACCGTCATTGGAGTATCCATCTCCATCTCCGTCAGGGCATCCAAATCGGTCCTGATAGCTTGTTCCGTACGTATTTGGACAGGCATCGCCTTGATAGGCTGGTAGTGGGTTATCTCCATATCCATCATTGTCGGTGTCATTCCATTGGGTAGGCTCATCTGGGAAAGCATCACTCCTTCCATCGCCCTGGTCAGAGGTATTCCATCCGTCATTGTCGGGATCTAAATCTGCAAACCAAATGTAAAATCCTTCAGAATCTTTACCAAAGGCTTGGGCAATTCTAGAGCCATCTGGAGACCAGGAAATCCCGTTAGTTGTACCACAATTATTGCTGTTGTAATTTCCAGAGCTACAACTGTCCGGTCTAGCCGGGAATACACTGTCAATGGCATTTCCAGTGGGTATGTCGTAAATTCTAGAGGTTGCTCCATCAGTGCTATACCAACTCATTCCAAATGCAACTTGCTTTCCATCTGGTGAGAAATCTGTCGAGAGGCAAGATGTTGAAACCGACTTGCTCCATTTTTGTATCCAAGAACCGGCATTATAGAGCCTTAGTGTTGCACCGGCACCATTCCAACCTTCACAGATGGCCATATGCTTGCCATCATGTGACCAATCAACCGAGTTTACTGCTCCACTGGGAGCAGATTCAGACCTCACAGTCGACCATGACGATGTTTCTACAACGTAAAAGTCCTCATTGCTGCCTACCAGTAGATGACTTCCTGTTGGGGAGAATTGAACTGAGTAGAAACGGTCTTCATTACCAGGATTTATGTTTTGTATCACAGATCCATCGGTCATGTTTATTATTCTGACAACACCATTTGTGCCTCCGTTTCCAGACCTACCGATTGCAATAGCAGCCATTTCTCCATCCGGAGATAGGTCGATATCATTGGGATAGTCACCTCCTCCCACATCGGCGCTTATTGTTCCAAGCACGCTAGACATGTTGCTGGCATGGTAAACGTGTGCAGTATCATCGTTCTTTGTAACGCCGATAAATCTTCCATCATCCGACCATGAGACACTGGAAAGTTCTCCTCCAACATTTGCAGACTGGAAATTTACTCCGCTTGTTGCATTCCACAATCTTAGATATCCATTTTCATCACTGGTTGCAATCATTGATCCGTCTGGCGAGTGGTCGACATCAGTAAAGTCGTAGTTTTGGGCAATTTCGACATCTTTTTGGAAATTCGGATTTATGGATGTCCAACCATCGTTGAAATCCGAGGTTCCATCACCGTCTCTGTCAGGGCATCCGTTTCTGTCTACTGTTGAATTACCAGCAGCGTACAAGCAATCATCTACGGAGTCATCGACACCATCACCGTCAGCGTCCGCTGCGGAAGCAAGTGGTAAGGAAAGCATGGATACCATCAAGAACGCCAGAAACAAAGAGCGCGACTTGAGAGAAGCCATAGGTCCCCGTTATATTGCATAATAAAGGACTTACGGTGTTTTTGTTCACAAGAAATAATCACATATTTGGGTAATAGTTGAAGTCAAATCCGTTCTACGACAACCATGTCCGGAGATATTCCGAAGGTAAACATCCCGGTCAGAGATAGGATACTGCTTCATCTTCTAAACGAAATAGAGCAATCGGATAGGTTTGTTGTAACACCGGCCTTAACAAGGCCTGGAATTGCAGAAGCATGTGCTCAACATCCTCCAAATGTAAGTAGAGCAATGCGTTCTTTGTTAAAGTCAAAATTGGTTAGTGAGCATACACGTGCAATACGAGGAGATGACAGACGACAAAAGACATGGCAATTGACAGAGAGTGGCATTACTGAAGCAAAAAAACGCAACAAAGAACTGTCTACATTGAACGTATTAATTCGTGATCAAACCGGCACACTTCTTGAGATTGAGGCAGGCTCTGCAGCAAAAAGGCTGCAAGCAGAATTAACAATTTTACAGATTTTGTTGCACTCTCAGCACGAAGGTGTTTTGACCTTTGGAGACATCAGATTCGGTCTAGTCAAGGCGAGCGATGGTGATGAGAATCTTCCACCACCTGGCAGACTCAAACTATTGGCCGGAGCGCATGCAACTTATCACACATCTCCACCAAAAACTCGGCCTGTGCATGGTAGATTAGACGCTCTAGAATACATGGATTCTTGGTTTGACAAATCCTCTCCGTGTTTAGTAATTCACGGCATAGCAGGCATTGGTAAATCTACTCTAGTCGCCAGTTGGTTGACAAGTCGAATAAATGTGCTGCCACATCTATCAGTTTGTTGGTACCCATGCCAGCCTTGGGATAAATCGGTAGGCTTAGCAGTTTCATTATTGCACAGGTTTGGAGTAGATGATAAACACGACCCATACCAGATAATGGAAACGCTGCCACTAACTCCGGGATCTGTGTTCGATATTGATTCTTGGAGAAGGCGGTTACTGGCTTATCTAACAGATGCCGATGCTATCAGAGAGAGGTTCCAGGACGAAAAAGGAGGCCCACCTCCTTATTGGTTAATCGTTTTAGACGATGTTCACCATGTGGCCAATGAATCTAATGACCTACTTGGTGCTCTGTTAGACATTTCGAAAAAAGCACCTCTTAGAGTAATTTTGGTATCGAGGACAACCCTCAATGTTTACGATAGAAGAGATGTTCATACCAGAAATATAGTGCAAGAATTACCGCTTAGGGGACTTACTGTGGACGAAATTTCAGAATGGGTTGGAAATATGTCGGGTGAGCCGCCTACACCAGAGCAAATCCACGAAGCAACAGGAGGGCACCCGTTAGCTCTTGAGTTGCTGGAGATCTACGGCCAAACAACACATGGGGACTGGTTAAGATTCCTAGATGAAGAGATAATTGATCACATGCCGAAATCAGAGTATGAGTTGATGGCAACATTGGCCGTATCTGAGTCACCAGTCAAGTGGGATAGGTTAGCCAAAGCGGTAAATTGGCAAGGAAAACCCCCGGAGAGATTGTTAAGTTATGGTCTGCTGTTGGACCTTGATGAAGGAATGTGGTTACACGAAGCACTTCGAGAAAGATTTCTAAGAGAGGTTGGAATACAATCTAGTTTGAGAAAAAAGTCTCTTGACTAATTAGAAATCGTCTGCAGACATGTGTTGGTTAAGCCAGTTCATCAATACTGGCTTGGGGACCATTCCTGCTTGGTTTGCGACCATTTTCCCATTGTGGAATAGAAATAGCGCTGGTATCCCTCTGACTCCTAGTTTTGCAGCGTGCATGGAATCAGTGTCTGTGTTTACCTTTGCGATAGTTACAGGTGTTTCGGCAGCAACTTGCTCTAGAATTGGACCAAGTGCCTTGCATGGTCCACACCATGGGGCCCAGAAGTCTACTAGAACCCATTCATCAGCGCTAACAGCTGCATCAAAACCAGCGTCGTCAACGGTCTTTACTTCACCCATCATCTCACCTATGTAACCCTACGCCCACCCTGCTATGAGGCTTTGCTTCTACCCCAATCCTCTTTGGGTGAGTCCTATTCGCAGGACACAAGGGGATAATTGTGATTATCGCACCGTCAGTTCTAACAGCAGACCTTGCCGACTTAGGTAATGCATGTAAAGAGGCAGTAGATGCAGGACTTGATTGGCTCCATTTAGATATCATGGACGGTAATTTTGTGCCCAATCTAACCTTCGGCCCTCCAGTGATCGCTAAATTGAGAAAAGCCTTAGGGGATGGGCCAATTTTTGATGCTCACCTCATGGTAAACAATGCAGAAGAATCATTTCAGCAATACATCGATGCAGGATGTAACCACATTTCTGTACACGTCGAGGCTGTAACACACCTTCACAGGTTGCTTGCAGCAATTAGAAACGCTGGAGCGACAGTTGGAGTCACTCTTAACCCAGGGACGCCAATTGAAGCAGCACTAGAAGTTCTATCAGAACTTGACTTAGTTCTGATTATGAGTGTAAATCCTGGCTTTGGCGGACAGTCGTTCATACCGACAGTAGAGACAAAAATTCGAAGACTAAAACAGGCGATCGATGATCAGGTTGCAGCCGGTGGTAGACCTGTCCAAATACAAATTGATGGTGGTGTAAAATCACACAATATTGCTATGCTAAGGGATTGGGGAGTATCAAACTGCGTTGTTGGTTCAGGTTTATTCAACGACAAGGCTAGTGTAGCAACCAACCTTTTGGAAATACACAACGCTCTAGAGTGATTCAGTATGAGAATCCTGCTTGTTTCGCGCCTATTCCCCATTCCGCAAAATGTTGCTAGGGGGACGTTTGTCAGCGACCATGCAGAGTTATTGGCAAGTTTAGGTCATGAAGTTAAAATTGTGAATGTACTTCCTAGAATGCTGAAGATGAATGAAGCGAGACGCTCAACGATGGAGGGGGTCGCAAAGGCGCCGAAAAAATATGACCATGGTGATTTTACAGTTGAAGTAAAGCGTCACCTAGAGTTGCCGGAATTTCCTTCAATTACGGCGTGGGCAGCATCTCGGATCACAGTTCCATGGAAACCTGACATTGTAATTTGTCATACACTATGGCCGGTCGCATATGCTGCAAAATCAATTGCGAATAAGTACAAAGTTCCATGGATAGCAATTGTTCATGGACATGACTTCGATGTAGCGTTAGCGGACCACAGATCAAAAAGGATCGAAGCTTTAGCAAAATCATCAGATAAGTTGGTGGTAGTTTCTAATTCATTATCTAGGTTTGATTCTATAACAATTCCATGTCATGTTAATGTCGATGAAGAATGGCATAACCCAATCAAGAAGTTCAGAGGATTATTTAGAAAATCCAAGATCGATATCTTATTCCCAGCAGATCCCAGGCGGCCAGAGAAAAACCACCTGTTAGCCTTGCGTGTTGGAGAAGAATTAGAGACAAGGGGCTGGAAAGTCGGAATTACCACATTAAAGAAACAACCTAGAGCGATGGTCTGGGACAGGATGCTCGCTGCAGACGTTTGTCTGATTACATCGACACGAGAATCTGGACCGCTTGTCGCAAAGGAAGCAATTACCTGTGGTTGTCCTGTAGTGGCTGTTGATGTTGGAGATATGCATGAATGGATGGATGTCTATTCACCAGATGTATCAGTGTTGGCAGACGCAATAGAAGACAGACTAGAGAACGGCCAAGACGTTACTCTTCCTCAGAGATTTCAGCTTGAGCAAGTAAAAAATCAATGGAATTCTTTGCTGGAATCAATGTGATTAAGCCTACTAAAGCTAGGTTACTGTTAATCGACAGGAAATAGCAAGTTGCAACACAAAGCAAACCTAACAAATCGGTCAGTCTATCACTATCACCACAAAGTAATTTTGAGAATGAAAGCATTACAGAGCAGCCAATTACACTAGCCCATGCAGCGCCTTGAACTCCGGTAATTGGGATTAGAATCCAACCGGATAGACCAGCAGCAAATATAACTAGAGAAATCAAACCAGTGAACCTCCAAGGATTCTTACCAGCTTGCAAAGCCACATACCAAGGTATTGACAGCAATGTCATTGCCCAACCAGCAAGCAGAATATCGAATATTTCGACTGCTTGAGCATACCCAGAATCAAAGACTCTTGGAATAGAAAATGAAACGATTACATGACCAGAGATTATTCCCACAGGCAATATTGCTATTGTCCAGTGATGTGCTTTGAGCATTCTAGAAGAAAACTTACGCGGTTTATCCCTAACTTCCCCTAAGTAAGGGAGCAATGCGGCCCTCATTGCTTGTGGCAACATTAGCCCTGCAATCCAAGCCAGTTGAGCCACATGGTACAAACTCACATCGTCGTAAGTTGCTAATCCTGCAAGAAGGAACTTTTCCAGTTTAGTGACGTATGGTAGAATACCTAAGGTGACAGCGAATGGAAGAGCCGAGATTAGCAACGATTTGCTAGAATTCCATGAATCAGGTAGAGTATCACCTTCGTCCCGTGAAAGCCTCTCTCCAATCCATAATGTTGCAATTAGAGAAATAAAAACACCAATTGAAAATCCACACGCATAAATTTCAGGAGAATCGTAGTTATTTGATAGGAAAAGCCAGTAAAATCCAGTTGTTATGGCTCTCTCAATCAATTTCAACAGCGACTCAATTCTAGCCTCTCCAATCGCTCTTAACATCGCTTTGTGCGGGTATGACATAATGTGTCCAAATGCTACCAAAGAGCATGCAAACAGAAGACCGGGAGGGGCCTCTTCCCAAACTAAGGTGGCTAGGATTCCGCTACCAATAAGGAAAGGTATTGCAATTAGAGCTTGTAGTTTCAATACTCGCCTTACAGCCTTCCTACTTGCTCCTGGCGAGCGCGGGACATCTCTAGCGATAATCGTTGGAAGTCCTGCATCGATTAGAATATACATGGTAGCAAAGGCATCTAAAATAACCACTAATAGCCCATAATCTGATTGCAACAGAGCCTTTGCGAGTATTATTTGCCCGATTAGCCCAAGGATTATTGCAAACCCATCAGAAGAGGCCAACCACAAGGTATCTCGCCCTAATTTTGGCCTCCGCATGAGTAGGCCAGCAAGACAATGGTTGAAAGCACAGTGCCTTCTCCGATGAGATATGGTGACCTGCGAGTGGCTAGAAGAAGAGATTCGCACAGTCATTCCAGATTGTGATGTTGAAGCAATCGATCTTAATGGAACACAGGATCATTTCCACATACGTGTAATCTCAGAATCATTTGAGGGAATGCGGCCACTGCAGCGACAAAAGATAATCCTGAATCATTTCAAACCCTACATCCCAAGACCAATTCATGCAATCGATATCAGATGCATGACTCCTGCACAAGCAGAATCAGCAGGAGATACAGTATTCCATCCACATGCTGGAGGAACAGGAATCCACATTAAGCGGATTCAAAAACACCAAAACAAGGAGTGAGACAAATGGACTGGACACCTGAAGAATTGCAAGCGATAGTAGACGAGCACGCACTTGTGCTATTCATGAAAGGAGAACCTGGGGCTGCACAATGCGGTTTCTCAAACAGAGCAGCGCAAGTAATGCAATCCTTTGGGGAACCTTTTGCATCTGTTAACATTCTAAGCGATCCACGTGCAATTCCCTCAGTTTGTGCTTGGTCAGATTTTCCAACAATGCCTCAGGTATTCGTACATGGTGAATTGATCGGCGGTTCAGACATAGCTCTTGAAATGTTTAACGATGGTAGCCTTCGTGAAATGTTCGATGCTGGTCGACAATGAAGACTCTGCAAAAGCATTACACAGCCAACTTGTGGCGGTTTCATTGAAAAGGTAGTTTGAATCAGGAGTTTCTATGGGCGTTTCTGAGAACAAGGTTCTCCGTAGAGACGGGAAACTCCCTTTCCTTTCATCACCTGTAAAAATAATTCGGAACCTGTATGATTACAGGCAGCTACTCAAGCATTTCATAGGGCGTGATTTGAAGGTAAGGTACCACAATTCAATTTTGGGTTATGGTTGGTCGGTTTTGGAACCATTAGCACTT
>NZLM01000069.1 GCA_002694245.1 Methanobacteriota archaeon | reverse complement strand
ACTCCAGATGCAGGCCATCCATCCTCGGGAATAGCGTCGCACATTTTGTCTAGAACATCGGTATTAGCGACTGCAACAACCTTTGGAGTTGCATCTGCTAAGATGTATGCCCAATCTTTACCATTCTGATGTGTGTACATTGCAGTGTAAGCACTGCCTATTGCATTTGCACCGTATGATAGCGCAGCCCATTCAACAGAATTGTCAATGATAATAGCTACTCTGTCTCCCTTCTCTACACCAATATCTCTCAATCCTTTGGCAACAGCAGTTGCAAGGTCACCGAATTCGTTGTAGGTCAAGTGAACTCTTTGCATTCCCGGGCTAGGTATGTATCCAATACACTTTCTTTCACCAAACATCTCTTGGCTGACCATTAACATCTGATACAATGTTCGAGGGTCGTCTCCTTCGGGCTTTACCCATTGTCTATCTTCTGGTTGTCTTGGCCAAGCCATTTCGCTTTGTGGCATGTGTTGGACAGATTCGGTATGTATTATGAAGTCTCTGCCAGCAAAACACCAGTTACATTTGCCCGCCAGTCAGCCCCATCATTGCGATTTGCCAATGGGGATGCAGGGGATGGATGCCAGCATGTTGTAATTTCAACATCAAGACCATTAAGTGCTAGCAGTGCTCTTTTTTCTGCGTATTTCCCCACGCCAATAACTCTGGTAATTCCCATTTCTATGACCACTTCTTTGAGATGCTCATCGCAGGCTTTTAGCAGTTTTTTTACCGCATTACCACTTATTTTGTCAGGAGTGATGTTTTTTCCGCTTTCAGAGAGTAACAACAACGGGCAATGATTCACTAAAAACACATTTTTGTGAATATTTTCCGGGGTTCCCCAGATGTCCTCTAGTAGGCCCCACAATCTAGTTCCACTGATTTCTTGCCTCTCAAAATCCAGTCCTTCAACGGGTCTTTTTGGGTGTCGACCACTTGGATCTGTGACTTTTCCGGTTATTTTAAGGAAGTTTTTTGCAATATTTGTCGCTCCAAAAGGAACTCCACATTGCGCCATACCATAAGGTCCGGGATTCATTCCAAGGAGCAAGGTTTTCGCTCCAAGTCCTGAATACTGCTTTAGATATGATTCGTGATACTGCCAAGCATAATTTAGGGGGTTTGTCACATAAAATAAGTTGGTTTGTCTTAGAATTGATTTGGTTAGAGAGTCACACTTTTCAGATAATTTCTTGGCTGATTCTATTACTCCCATAATTGAGTTTAGGGGCTCCTTAATGAAAAATCACTCGGCCAAGGCGGTGTTGCTAGGAACACCACTTTTTTTCATGGCTTTTACACATACGCTCAAATATCATTCGGGCCGGACTGTAAATAATGGCGACAAAAGTCGGTATCGATGACATGGCTCTACATTTCCCTAGATTATACATGGATATGGAAGATTTTGCAGAGATGCGAGGAGCTGATTACGGTAAGCTGAACAAAGGCCTCGGTCTTGCTGCAATGGCCATTCCTGATGTACACGAAGACACGGCCACTATGGGTGCAAACGCTGTTTGCAGGCTAATTGATAGAAACGGACTGAATCCCCGCCAGATTGGTAGAATCTACCTTGGAACTGAATCTGCCCTAGATGGTGCAAAGCCAACTGCAACATACATTGTTGATATGCTTACACACAGATACGGTGACAGATTTGGAGAAGATTGTTTCCGTGGTTGTGATGTCGTTGACATGACATTCGCATGTATTGGGGCAGTAGATGCACTTCACAACACTCTAGATTGGGTAGCAAGAGGTGGAGAAGAAGACGACAGGATGGGAATTGTTGTATTCTCTGATAATGCAAAGTATGATCTTGAATCCTCCGGAGAGTACACCCAAGGTGCTGGTGGTGGAGCTCTTCTAGTTCGACACAACCCACGATTGGTAGTCATTCCTGACAGGTGGGGTGTCTCGACAACTCCTGTGCATGATTTCTTCAAACCAAGAAGAGAAGTATCAATCCAAAGCGTGATTGATCATGTATTGCAACTTGCAGCTGAGGCTGGAGCAACAATCCGTGATGGAATGGCGGAGGCTATGATTAAGCATCTGCCTGAGTCTACTGTACGCAGACTAGGAATTTTCGCTCATGGTGAAGAAAACGTAAAAGTTCACAGAGATGAACCCGTCTTCGATGGACAATTTTCTAACAGATGTTACAGAGAAGCAGTAAAGCAAGCTTTCACACACTTCAGTGAGAAAGCGATTAACCAGGGAAGATTTGATCCAGACATGGATGAGGTATTGACCGAACAATGGGCTAGGATCATCATGCACTTGCCATATGCTTTCCAAGCAAAACGTATGTTCCCTGACGTTTTCAGACATGACAGGCAGCATCTAGAGTCATGGAAGCATGTAGAGTCTGTGATTGGACCGGTTCCTGAGGAAAGTGACTTCGAATCTTCTGATGATTGGGAGAAGGCGATGGATGGATACAGAAGAGCGATCTCAAAAACAGAAGACTTCAAGCAATTCGTCGAGGACAGAATCGAAAAAGGACAGAGAGCATCATCCCTTATCGGTAACCAATACACAGGTTCGATTTTCCTCGCTCTGATGTCCACATTTGAGGCTGATTACGAAGAAAATGCAAATCTTGACAACGTAACACTTGGACTATGTGGATATGGATCTGGTGCAAAGGCTAAGGTATTCGAAGCCGAGGTACAACCATCTTGGAGAGAGATTGCGAGCAGATGGAATTTGTTTGAGAGACTTGAAGGCAGAATCGCTATCGATAGAGTCACCTATGAAGCGCTACACAAGGGATTGGCAAAAGAGTCTATTGTCACCCCACAAGGAGAATTTGCCCTTGTTGAAATCGGTGGCGAAGGTGTCGAAGAAGGTATGAGAACATATGCTTGGGTCGGCGAGTGAATCAAGATATAATCTTCAAGATATCAATTGTATCCGGGACTTGCAGTCCTGAAGCATCAAACCAATCATCAGGATTTTCGAATATCTTGTTTTTCGCTCTTGCCTTCGCTCTTGAACTAACTAAACTCCAAGCTCCTTTGGATGATATACCTGGTATTGCGGAGAGCTGTTTCTCCGTAATTGTATCAATACTCAGACCCGTTTCAATCCCAGTGATTGACCTAGCACCATGACCAGTGACAATAATCTCGCTGTAGGATTCTAGTGGCGCTAGGTAATTCATACCAACCAGAATGGGGTAAGCGCCGATTTGGCGGCCGAATGTAATTCCCGCTTTACCATGAACCTCTATTGAGCGTGCCTTGGGCTCAAGGTGTCTAGGTAATCTGGTTCTTCCTTCATGGGATTCCCACCACACATCGCTCAAAACCGTTCCAACCGGTAACATTTCTTCGAGTATTGGCCCATCAAACTCATCTCTAACCGTTTTCTTGAAAGATTGGAAATCAGTTTCATCAATTTCTTGGAATCCTTCTCCTTCTACTTGGCGAATATTCACCCTACGAATCATGTGACCTTCTTGCTTTAATTCTCTTAGCAAGGCAAGATTGATGTCGTATGTATTACTTGTTTCTCCATTAAGTCCGGCAATGAAATTTAATCCAGGTAGAAGTTTAGGTAATCCTCTGTCCCCTTTTTCTCTTCCATATTTATTGATTAAGGAAATTGCTGATTTTAGCTGAGTAGCGTCGCAGTTCAACCAATTTGCTTCATGCACATTCGGATCTGCAGATTCGAGTCCAAAGGACAAAACAGCACCGTCGGATAATGTCTGTACAAGTGTCTTAGTTATCTCTTCAGATTCTTCCATATTCTCTGCAATAATGGATGGGTTTCCGTTATCGGTATGCAATATCTCAAGTCTCTCATCATCTCTTAGTCCATGCAACAATTTTGCAATTGGCTCAGGATTTGGTTTTGGATATTCCAATTCGACAACACCCTCTGCCATGTAGGTATAAGTGTCGGTCATGCCACCCAATCTGACATGTTTTACTCCCATATCATGGGCGATAGAAACCTCACGAATTATGTCCTCNGGGCTGCGCCAAATTGGTACCCCTTTCTTTGGTTCAATGCAGAATTTACAACCCCTTTTGTATCGAACACACCCTTGGTAAACCTCCACCTCGTAAGTTAGCGGCCCATTCAAGTCGGGATTTTTTGTCACCGCTTTTGATTTGGCACCAGTTTGCGCCCAATCCGTCCACTGTTCAGCAGTTCGGCGTTGATGTTTCCACTCATTTCTTCTGAGAAAATGATCTAAGGTTGCGTCAGTATCTTGTAGAGCTAAGAAAAGATTTTTTCTCAAAGGGCTCCAACCTTGATGTCGCCACCCTCTTATTGCCCAGCCACCACATAAAACCGGGATGTCACCTGGAGTATTTGCTATGACCTCTCTGGTTTCACGCAATGAAATTGGCGTTCCTCTGAGGTATTTTCCAGGAACTATAGCTCCTGCAAGAATTACTACTCCTAGTCTATTTTCTAAGGATGGTGGGTTGATACGATATGTATCGATTGGGCAATAATCGTAATCTATGTTGTGCTTCTCTAACACACCACAGATGTAACGGATGTGGAATCCAACATAAGGAGGAACTCCAAATGCGGCTGGCTCATCTTCATAGCCGTCAATTATGAGCCAGGAGGCTTCCTGGGNCTCACTCATTGGATCACCTCAATCCTTCTTCGGACGTCGCCTCTTTTTCTTCTTGGCGTCCTCTTCTTCTTCTGCTAAAGCCCTTAATTCTCTAGCAGATTTACCACCTGAGGTTTTCTTGTTGTTATTGTCTCTAGGCTTTGATAAATCGACTCTTATGTTCCTTCCCATCATTTCGTGACCATTCAACTTGTCAACGACCTCTTTTCCTTTTGCCTCAGGTAAAATCGTAACAAATGCGAATGCTTTCTTGCGCCCAGACTTGTCTGTAGCCCATTGCACATCCACACTGTCGCAATGTTTCTTGAACAGTGCAGATAGATCATCCTCACTCGCTTTGAAAGGAAGGTTTCCGACATAGAGTCTAGCACCTTGAGGTCTCCTTTTCTTTGGCTTTTCATCTCTAGGAGCATCGGCGTCTCTTACACCAATTCTTCGGCCGTTAATTTTCTGTCCGTCGAGTGCTGCAATTGCAGAGTCAGCCATTTCTTTTGATTCGAATGTGATGAAACCGAAACCTCGTAGATTTCCAGAATCATCTTTCATTAGTGCGAAATCTTTGACCTTGCCATGTTTCTTGAACATGTCCCGGATATCGTCTTCGTTGACATCACGAGATAGACCTCCTATGAACANCCTAGTTCCNGGCTTCGGTTTCTCTCTTCGGCCANNGCCACNTCCTGCCTGACCACCTTCGCCTTCAAATCTGAAATATTCTCTTTCTCTTCCATCTTCTCTGANATCTTCTGCGATAAATGTCGCTCTTCCAGCACTGCCCTTGGCAAATAANTCCTCAGCAGCNCCGCTCCAGCGTTTGCCNGCACCATTGAGGGANGCCTTTCCGGATTCGCCTCCAAAGTCGTCTGCTAGAGCCCGGAAGGACTGGTTACCACAAGTCTTGCAAGCTACATTCCAATCACCATTTAATTCTGCATTAAAGGTGTCACCACAAGAGGGACAAAGAGCCCATANAACTCCGCAATTTTCATCATCTCTCATATCGATTCGAANTACGTTGCCTGTCTCGATAACCTTGGCCCTTACCANATCTCTTCTCCTCAGTCCGTCTGCTGTATTGTGAAGGAATCTATCTGTAATCTTGGTTACATGAAATTGTGCGTATTCTTGGTCAGCCATAATTGAACGGTTTGCCTTGCCTTCAACGCTTAGGATTTTGACTTCTCCTGATTTTTCGTTTAGTTTTNCAACTTCTCCAATGACTAGGTCTCCGACCTCAATTCTCAACATCGAGTTGTATGACTCTATGCTTACNACACCTTCATTTTCTACTACAATACCAGTTAGAAGAGCGATTAGGTTGCCATTTTCATTTGCTATACCCTCTCCGGGCTCATTCTTGTCTGCAGTACCTACTACAGTTCCTGGGGTGACGATTGTCGCCATAATTTCACGCTCATTTTTTGGGAATCACCCTACGGGTGACGGGAAGGGATGGTTGATGCGGGGGCTGTTTCCTTTTGAACCCCTATCATCGAGTTATTCTCCAACACTTGATAGAAGTTTTACCCATTCTGGAAGAGTGATGTTTGTAGGTAGCNGGCATTCTAAATTCTCCTTCNAGAATGACTTCTCCTTCNGGTAGGTGTTTTGCTTTTGCACTGTGAAGGATATGCAACACGGGCGCACACCTCAATGCAGCCTCAATGAATATTCGGTCCGCTCCGTGTTTTTGTACACCCCAAGGTGGATTTGTNATCACAATATCNACTTGGGGTAATTCTACCTCATCAACGCTGCCTGATATNGTCGGACCAAGTTCAGAGCACAATCTAGCGGCATCCTCATCAATTTCTACAAATGTTACCTTTGCACCTAGTAATTGAGCACCATATCCTAGAATTCCATTACCGGCTCCTAAATCTAGAACNGTCTTTCCCTCTAGTCCGTCAACAGCATCGATCTGAGCCAACCAAAGTGCTGCGAGGTTTCCNTCTGTCTGATATTGCTCAAGTTCCACATCGTTGCATGGATGTGGAGGTAGTTTAGATAATTGAATCGCCAGTTGGCGAAGTTTCATAGAAATCACCAAGGTTGTTGGTTCTGTTGCTGACNGTAGTTTGCCTGTTGCATTTGTTGGGCTTGGATTTGTTGCATGTGGAATCTGATTGACTCTGCTTCCATCCGCAACCTAGCAACTANTTGTTCGCCNGGTTGCTGGCCGCCACAAAATCTGCAAAACCGAGTGCCGTCGGCTTGCATTTGTCCGCAGTGTACACAGAACGCCATACTATTCCCAACCAATCCCTGTCCTTGAACCCTCGCATCAACTTACCATTTGCATGAATACTGGCCAAGTTTCGAAATCTTGGGCAAGTGCTCTTTCATTTACGTCTTCGAGCCTTGGATCAGTCATCATNTCAGCAGGGTCTACNCCAGCCTCTATTAATTCTGTAATTAGAGCTCTAAACTCCTTCTCAATTGCGGGTGTATCATCGACAACTTCCTCTTTTTCTGGTAGAGGGACTTTAGGGCCTGANGTTGGAGGCGCAACTGGTNCTATTTGTTCTTCAGTAGCANTTTCTGGTGTTGTCTCTGGTTCCACACTTTCATTTTCTTCGAGAGCAGGTAATGCGACTTGCGCTGCTTCTTCTGGTATCATTTCTGCTATGAATGCATCCTCCACGTTCATTGATTCATCTTTAGGAATTGGGACATTATCTACAACAGGGACCTCGACGATTTCAGGCTCTGGTTTAGAAAGGCCAACTCCCAAGATTTCTGCTTGTTGTTTTGCTAATTCTGCAGCCTGCCTTCTTGGAAGTGAAACGAAGGCCTTTCCAATTAACGCATATATTGGGTAAGGCAGGAAATATTTCTCCAAGGGGGGGAGACTTGGATGTCTAAAACACAAAATTGAGTGTCTCTCAAACGGTCTTTGATTTGGTATGTCTAGGGTAAAAGGTGTGGGACATATCTCAACAGTGCTTCTAAGCCATCCTTCCTGAGTAACTAGTTGTTGCATCCAAGGCCCCATGTCTGCATTTGCAATATTTAGAAATTGGAAAGATGCTGATTTTGGGTCAAAACCTTGCTCTGATATCAATTCTGCTTCGGCTCTAGGTCTGTGAAAAATTCCCATTGCTGGTTGACCATGGTCTATCATATCCCCATGAAGTTCCAGAAGTTTTCTTTCTTTTCTTGGACATAGCAGTAATATTTCGATTCTAGCAGCGTTTGAATCCCAAATTTCCTTCCAGCGAGAGTTAGCCTCATCTTTTAGCTGTTGAAAGGTCATGTTCGGAATCATCGCAGTTACTCCCAAGTTACCACCATCTAAGCGAAGAGTGGTTCACTATTTGGTGATGTAGGATTCTTGTACCGCAAATTCAGCGAGAAGTATAACTCCGCCTGCTGCCCCTCTAACCGTGTTGTGAGAAAGCGCATCGTATCTCACAATATTTCCTTCAACTCTTATGTTTCCAACAGTGGTTGTCATTCCTCTTCCATTCCACAGGTATTCTTGTCTCGTAGGAGAATCATCGATAATTTCGTTAACCAATTTTGGTGATGAGGGAAGACCTAGGGTTGGAATTTTCATTAATTCTTCAACTTCCTCGACAGTTGTTTCTCTGCTTAGTTCAACTCCAACAGAGACGAAGTGACCATCCCGTTCTGACACTCTATTGCATGAGGCTATGACTGGCACATCAATACCAAGCAGGTACTTCAGCTCCGCAATCAGTTTTTCTTCCTCCTGCGGTATGAATGGATTGACATTTCCCGAGAGTGCTTCTGCATCAAACAATAATTTCCAACCAGCACCCGAAAGGGCTTGACGTGTTCTTATGGTAACCGATTTTATTCCCAGTGATTTCATTCCAATCATGGGAGTGACTACTGGCACAACAGTACAGTTTGTTGCACACGCATGTCCATCGTAGGATTTCATATCCTCTGGGTTTACTTCAGGTATTACCAACGGAATTCCAGCAATTCTTCGGAACGCACTTGCATTTGAAAAAACATGAATTCCTCTTGCAACTAAGGATGGTTCAACTACTTCCGCCACATTATTTGGCAGTGCAGAGAATGCGATATCAACATCTGGTATGTCGCTCATAGAGCAAACTAAAATGTCGTATTTTGGTTTTCGAGAATCTAATCGCCATTCGATTTCTTCATGCATCAGTCCAACGTTGGTTGGTGAACCTGCTATGGCAACTACCTCAAAGAATGGATGATCGTAAAGCAATTCTTGCAGCCTCTGACCAACTAGGCCACTGGCTCCAAGTATCGCAACACTGAAACGACTCATTCCTGCTCCTCATGCGGTGTGGGGAAGATTCTCCTTATGATGAGTTTCCTTGCAATTGAGGTTCCATCTTTTATCGAGCCAAGTTTTGCTTCTCCTTTTCTTTTGGAGTAAGTAATAGGGATATGTTCCATTGGTATATCCTGATATGCTGAAGATGTGTACATTTCAGCTTCAATTTCAAATCTCATGCTATTCAATTTCATTTTCTCTATGGCTGCTCGTGAAAACGCCCAAAACCCTGAACACAAGTCATTGATTGGTTTACCATGTAGTGCAACAGCTAACCAGGTGAGTAATTGGTTTCCAATCCAATTAACGCTAGTCATGGCTTTTGGTTCTAACCTTCCTCGCAATCTATCCCCTATTGCTATGCCATCTTTTGGTATTGCCGAAATCAACATTGGAATTTCTTCTGGGTGATACGTGCCATCAGAGTCTAACATTACCAATATATCAGAGTCTGACTCAAGGAATTTCTTGAAAGCTTGACGAATACCTGCTCCTTTTCCCTCTCCCCATTGTTGGATAATTTCACAATCTAGATCATCTGCAATTCTTAGTGTCTTATCTTTAGAACCACCATCAACGATAGTGACCCTCGTATTGTATCCTTTTTTCTCCAATCTTTTGAATGGAATTCGATTGTAAACATCTGCAAGAGCCATCTCTTCATCAAGCGTTGGAAGCATGATGAATAAATTAGGCATGATTCTTCCTGTATGGTATCATAGTAGTGCTTTTTGGTCTAATTCATGCACTCGAGATGATTTCTATCCAGTGAACACGAATACCGGTTTGGTCAATTAAAGCATCTCCTCTTCCCGAAGCACCCATTGGATTTATCCACCACTTTGATTCACTAATCACGCTAATTTCGAATTCACCTATTCCTGCTGATTGGCAAATGTTGTACCAACCTGAACCTTGTACTGATACTGAATTGATTTTTGCCTCGACATTGCCAACAAACTCCGTCATAATACATACCTCATGCGCCTTAGTATCATTTACAGAAAACGTATGAATCCCGCTTGTTATGTACGTTTTTTTGTTACCCAAATCAAACGGATCAAGACTCCTCAATTCGAACCAAGGATCTACTCGCATATTTTCTCCTTTCACAGGGACAAACTCTGAGACATAGTTATCCGGCTTCAACTCATACAATGCAGAACCCTCGCTCCAAGATATTTTTTTCCAATTTGTGGATGCTTGGATATATTGCATCATGACTCCTTTAGGAGATGCTATGGCATGTGTAATCCCTAGATTATTTAGGCGCTCGACATCATCGTAAATTATGGCTGTTGTGGCAGCATTTTGGATTGAGTACTCTTGCTGTAATATTCCCAAAGTTGGAACAGCAGTTACTCCAACATGTTGTGGAATCATAAACACATGACCCCAGTGTTCGTTTTCAGTGTATACAATTGAACCAGGGGGCAAATCATCCAATGCAGCAAATATGTTGAGATCACCTTGGGATACTGCATGCAATTCATCATGCTCTGATAGCTCAGATATTGCACTGCTAGCGATTCCACACAATATCAGAGTGACAATCATAACAGCCCTGCTGTGTTTTGAGGAATATCCTTTCTCGATCTTTGACAATCTAAGGCCTACTAAACCTGCTAATGGTATGTGAAATGCGTGCATACTCATTGAATAGAGTGCGTAAGAAAGCATAGACAGAATCGTAAATCCTCTCAGTCCCTCAAGAAGATGTATAGAGGATAATATCCAATTTAATGCAAACCATATAGTGAATATCTTGGCAATTTTATCATCTCTAAGTGTCCATGCAGACCATATTGCTAGCGGGATAAGAAAACCCGAGTAAAACAGCATTGGTGTTCCCCCTTGCCATCCATATTCTGCGAATACTGCTGTCCCTGTAAATGCAGGCAAAAGTGCTGCTACAACTATTGCTATTGATGCCAACAATATTCCAAACTGGATTTTATTNGATAGGCTGACTTTTACATGTCNATTCAAAATTAATTGTGCAAATAGCAGAGTTGACAAATAAATCAAACCAGTTGGGTGAATCAAAGCAACAAAGACAGTAGTTNTGGTAACGATTTCCCAACGTATTTTCTTGCCTAATAACAATAACATAACGATAATNCCTAGCTGACTTGNAACAGTCGGATATCCGGAATCGAGATTTTTTGCAAATAAAGCAGGGGCCATGAGCATGGCCATGATTGTCCAGTGCCCGCAGCCCAGTTTTTCTCCCACGGCGGCTATTCCAAGTAGTAATGATGCAAAGCAAATTGTGCCTAACCAAAACACCGCTAGATAAGATTCCCCTCCCAGCCATGCCGCAAATGTTGGAAATGCTGGAGGATAAATCCACTCACCGATTGAAGGATATGAAAGGTTGAATCCGCCAGTCTTCGATAACGAGTCTGTTAGTGTTGAGAAACCAATCCAGTCGACCCCCATCGGTTTGAGGAAAATTAGCGGTGTGACTGCAATATAGCAAGCAATTATAGTAAATATCCAGAACCACGGGCTTCTTTCAATGATGTCTTTCTCTTTTCGTTGGTCAATTTCTACCCTTATTGCGATAAGAGCAAGTATGTTTGAAGCGATTATCAACCACGTAAGCGTCTCTAGGGACCACCCTAGAACGAAATTAACACCTGCTAAGCCCAAACATATCAGTAGGCCCAATGATGGCGTCAGCAACAAATGTCTCTTCCAATCGCCTTCATAATCGAGGTTTCTGGCAAGTGCCAAGCCTGGAAGGAAAGCCACTTCCAGACCAATTGCCATATTTGGTGGTCGTCTAATCACCATTCAAACCTATTTGCGAAACATCAACAATATCTGCCGGTTTAGGGGTGCCATGGCAGAAGTCATCAAACTCCCAGAAGAGTATTGGGTGTATGATTTCACCAAAGGACAGGATAAGGATTTTGAATGTCCATATGAATATCAAATAGGTCGATATGACGAGATAAGACCTGACATGTATACTCATGAATTGTTTTCTGGTGAAAGAGATCTTCATGTTGGAATAGACATAGGGGCTCCAGTCGGGGAACCTATCCACGCTTTTGGCCCTGGCGTTGTACATTCTCTTGGAATCAATGATGAAGATGGCTCATATGGTCCAACAATCATCGTAAAGCACGAGCTTGAAGGCAAGCCAATTTGGGCACTTTATGGCCACTTGTCAATGGAATCTCTAGAGATGGTAAGGGTTGGTATGAAAGTCGATGAAGGGCAAGTTATTGCCACGGTCGGAGATAAGTCGGTAAACGGTGGCTGGGACCCACACTTACACTTCCAATTATCTTGGAAGGAACCAGAAGTAAATGATATGCCTGGAGTAGTAAAAAGGAGTGATAGGGAGGAAGCACTAGCACTGTATCCAGACCCTAGGTTGGTTCTTGGTCCAATTTATTAGGACATGTCTGATAGATATTTCTTCAAAGATATGATTGGTTCAATCGCAGATGGATCTTTACCGTGTAGTAGGCCCAAGGCAATAGATAACCAATCCATCATAATGCAGAGGTGAAGTAGGCTTTCCAATAACGTATCACCATCTCCATGCATTTTCCAAGCATGTTGACTGGGACAATTAGAAACAAACCAATCCATTCTTTTCATTACCCTTGGATGAATACCATCCCACGACATAACTACTAGTGCTTGGTTACTTGATTCAGGGTCTTGGTCATCACCGACTCCTCCCCATGCAACAGTCTCGTTGTGGTTTAATTCTGGAAAAACGCTAGTTCTGGCAAATCTTGATGAATTTTCATTTAATTGATTTTTGAACCGATTTATCGCAGGCATTAACTCATCTGGGCCAACAATCGCTATTGGGTTCTCCATCATGTTAAGGGCTAGACTAGCAACATCTCCTTCAGGATGAGCAATAATATCGCAATCATCAATTGCATCTTGTAGTCTTGCTAGCGCGTGATTTGAGATTTCTGTTTGCAAAATTCCAATCTCAACTAATACGGAAAGTTGCCTTGAAAAAATATGACCAAAGGCTGAGCGAGGTGGCTGTCCTGAGGGACAGGATATTAGGTGTACCTTTTCTGATAACTCACTCAAACCTGCGAGTTCTCCTCCGCTTGCAATCACAACGACTGTTGCTCCCATATCCATGGCTTGTACCGTACTAGAAAGCGTCTCCTCAGTATTTCCAGAATAGGAGGTAGAGATGACGAGCCAATCAGGAGTCCACCAGCTTGGAATATCATACCCTCTGTGACATCTTACAGGCACAGCACCTTTGTGATCACAAAGAGTTGCAAGGAAATCTCCACCAGCAGCGGAGCCTCCCATTCCTAGACAGAGCACACCAGTCCAGCCCTTATCGATATCTTCAATCCAAGGAAGTAATTCTCGATTGACACAATTCCTGCCAGTCTTGAAATCTTCAACAAAGGCACGGGTAAAACCAATCATATCCTCAGTATCAAGAGCATTTGCTAGACGAATTATTCCTTCATCCATTTCACTCACCATCAACCGCTAAACGAGGCAGACAAATCCATTCACCATCAACCCTTGCTAGGAGTAGCTTCCTACCGGGTACATGTTCGTATGAAAGTCGAACTGCGGTAGTTTTCCAATTACTAGGGTCTAGAAATTCCGCTACTGAGGAATCTTCGCTGAGTGGCTCGTGGTATACCAACTCTGACAATCTTGCAACAACATTGGCATTTTCCAAATCTCTCCATGAGGCACCTGTCCTTTCTCTTCGACTGATTTTCTCAAGAATTGCTCCTTCACCAGACCAAGCAGATGGTCTCCATAAATCACCTCTCCATCGGACAACATCACCTATCTCATATCCTGGTTTTCTGTAGAGGAGTGTTAGCCTTGTGAGGTCTACACCATCCTTTCTCCCAACTACAGAGGTTGTGGTTGTAATTTGGCCTCCGTGTTCTGAGATTAAATGTCGTCCCCATGCTCTTGCAAGTGCTTTTGAGCCAAGCACTACATCATATCCTCCGGTTACAGGTCCTTCATTTGTTATGAAAAACATGGGATCATCAGGCATCTCCTCAAGCACATCATTTAGTGTGGCTCTGAGTGTTTGGAACTCTTCTTCAGATAGCCTTCTTGCACTCGATCTAAGTTGAACAGTTGCTTCAAAATAATTTCCAGCTCGACGTGTGCATGTCAAACATACACCGTTTGACATTCTTGCTCGCATTGTATGTTTTTCAGTGTAGAGTAAGTCATCAATTACGCCCTCAATCTCTAGATGAATTAGAGTGTGACGCCCATCCACTTCCTGTGCAACTAATCCAACTTCTAAATCTTCAACTTCTGTATGAAATTCGACGTTGCGCTGAACTAGTTCATACCAAAGATCTTCACTATCAACATGACTCCATTTTCCTTGAAAGTCTATTATTCCACATCGTGCACATTTTGTCCACGGTACATTTTTCGGAACTTTGACTAGGCTAACTCTGTCTCTCGTACATTTCTCGCACATACGGCCAGAAAATAACGGTGGTTCTGCTCCACATACTAAACAAAACTCACCTCCTAAATCCATAGATATTCCTCAGATTATTCTTCGTGTTCCATCACGATATTTATTTGATCAGGCTTACTATCCATTGCTTTCTGTAAAGCTTCAATTTTCGCTTCTAGATTTTTTGAGCGTGAAAACACAGTCCATGTCCACAATGCTAGAGCACCAATCATGCCTAGATATGCGACGGTAAGGTATGTCAAGTCACTCATGCAATCTCTCCTCAAATTCGCTTTGCAATTCTTCCAAACGCATTTCAAGTTTGGTAAGTTTAACCCCTTCGATAATGAATCCTATGATAAGTACTGTGAATGATATTGCACCCAAAAACAACACTATACTCATGTCTGAGTTTAGGGAACCTTCAGAAGTAGCGACTACAGGACCTGGGTGCCTTATCTGCCAAAGTCTAGTAGCGATGTAGGTCACTGGAACAAGAACAAATCCATACATTCCAAACGCTGAGAAGGTATCTCTGGTTTCCACACCATCTGGTTGAGATTTTCTGCCCAATACCAGATACATCGAAAGTAGGGTAAGTATTGCAAATGTATTGAGTCGTATGTCGGTCCAATCCCAAGGAACACCCCATTCAGCAGCCCCCCAAACACAACCCGAAAATACGCACATCAAGCCGGTTGCTAGTCCTGCTTCACTACTGGCAACGTGAAGTCTCCAAGCCCATTCACTTCTTTTGAAGAACCAGAATGTAGAACCAACAAAAAGCATGGTGAAAGCAATCATTGCAGCCCATGCGCTTGGGACATGCCAGTAAAAGATACGCTGCGCCTCAGGAGCCTTGAATGCTGAAATCGATACAGACGGCGCCCAAGATAGGCCTAGCATCAGGGTTATACCTGCACCGACTAGGCCGAGCATAGCAATGTTGCGCCCACTAGACCAGCCCATGTTTATCCCCACCGCTTACCATGTTTCAATGTTCATGATGAAAGCATGTCTACAATTATCGCCCAAGGAAGGATAAGTATTGGAGTTAGCAATCGAATCATTACGGCATTCGGTCTAGACAATCTTAGCGTTGCATTGCTAAGCAATCCAACGACTCCTTCTGTAAAAATACCCAGCAATGCACCAGCTAAAATCAGTTGAACATCAATATCGCTTGAAGCAGTGCATGCCAAGGTAGTCAGAAGTCCATAGATTATTATCGAATGCATGAAGGCATTTGGAGGGATCCCTGATTTGGTATTCCACCACGCAAAGGCACGATTTTCTATCGTTAGATTATGCACTGGATTTCCACATAGTCCTGCTGCTAAAACTGGAGCAAGTGAGAAGGCAACTAGATTTCTATCGGTCAATTCTGATGGCTCAATAAGTGCAAGAAGAGCTCCTAAAGTAAGCAGCCCTGCAATTGAATTATTTGCCAAGCCAGCCATAGTTCTAAGATTCATCCTATGGCCAATGAGCGGGTTTCTAGATTTCGAGACATCAATTTTTTCAAACTTGCCAGATACAGGCTCCGATTCAACTTCCTCGAAAGGAAAGCGAATTACTCTGTCTGCTGAAGAAACAATCTCATCATTGTGTGTTGCAACAATTACTGCATGCCCTCCAGCTGCAAGATTGCGTAGGGTTGTTGCTAGCATAGTTACAGATTTGTCATCGAGCCCACTATCTGGCTCGTCAAGCAGGATTCCCACAGGTTTTTCAGAAATTAATGCAGGAATAATTCCCGCCAATACAGCAACTCTTCTTCTCTGTCCTCCAGAGAGCATAGCTACTCTATCATGCACTCTGTGATCGAGCGACCATTTTTCCAGCAGTTTCTCAACATCAAACTGATGACCTGCTGCATCCAGAAGCCTTTCACCGACTAACTCATCCCCCATTATACAATCATCTTGCAGGCAAAGTCCGAAGTTGGTTCTTCCCCTGCGGCCTTGGGAATCTCGAATTAATTGGTCTGAAATTATAGANTGACCATTTTCNAANGGAATCAAGCCAGCGGCGGCTTCGATGACAGTAGATTTGCCACATCCGTTGTCACCTTTCAGGACAANAACTTCCCCGCTGTCAACTGAAATAGACCATTTGTCTAGAACCACATTTCGCCCGCGGCGCACAGTGAGTTCCGACAACTCGATGATTCCCATCAAACTAAGCGAGTAACCGCATTGCCTTCAAGGCGACGCCTCNTCCGCCTGTACATGGAGGAGGTCTTNTTCGGCATNTGGGTGCTAGCANTAGTNGGACCTCTTGCATGGTCATGGTACAATAAAGCATCAATTGCAATGGGTATGACATTGTCCCTGTTGTTCGGATATATCGTACAAATTATGTGGAACCAAATACTTGGTTTCTACACAACAGAATGGTTTGAGTTACACAGGAGAGTTGTGATGATACCTGCTTTAGTAGAAAATGGTCACCTTCACACTTTGGTTACAAGCGGTTTCATGCATTCATGGAGTGATCCACTGCATGTTCTNGGGAATATTGTGATAATCGCCTTGGTTGGTATACCTCTCGAGGATCGTTTAGGTCGAGGGAAATGGCTGATTTCTTACATGATTGGTTTNTTGGGAGGATCGATNGCTTGGACGTTGGCAAATGGGGGCTCAACCACGCCTGCNTTGGGCGCATCAGGTGCTGCATTTGGNATACTCGGNGCCTATCTNTGTGGNTGGCCTGACGACGAGGTTTTTTTCCCTATGATTTTAATCAGAAAATGGCCGGTTCAATTCATCGCACTTTTCTACTTTGGATTTGAAATTTACAAGGCATGGCAAGTTTACGGTTTATCAGAGGTTAGCCATGTTGCACACATCGCTCANTTTGGTGGATTTATTTTGGCCTATGCATGTTTACCATTNCTCAAGAAAAATATCGAATGGGAAGAAGAATCAGANTTGGTTGAGATAACATCAGAGAACCCATTCGAAGGCGTAGACCACCTTGTCAAAAGCCTTCTAGAAGAAGGCGACGAGAAGGAGACACGACAAGCTTGGTTGGAGGAGATTGCTGACAGAGCAAAATGTCCTGTTTGTGGCGGAAATTTNCATCTTAAAAAAATGCGAATTAGATGTCAGACCGATTCTTCTCATGTTGTGTGGCCTTGAGCCTCTTGGGTACTCGTTTCCACCCAAGGTTCATTTGTTATGAAATCCGCCCGTAGGGCGGGTTGACAAAGATGAGAGGGTCAAAATCGGTTCTTCTTGTGACTATTTTCGCACTTTCTTTGTTATCTCCCATGGTATCTGGTCAAAACGATATTGTTGAGTCTAGTGTCGANCAAATGCAAGACAGAATGCCATTCAGGGGCGAGAAATTTTCCACTGANGACTATGGATGGTGGTTCACATACGGGCCAGATGTAAATTTTGATGGAATGGATGACCGTCTTGAGAGAATAATTGCCGGAGAAGAATCCCAATCAACTACTTCGATAATTGGGGCAGATGGTNGAAAAACCGTGGCGATAATTGTCGATTATGCATGGCATCCAACCGATGTTGAAATTGATGAATTAGTAGCTCTGCTTAGGAGCCATGGTTGGGAAGCAAAAGGCTCTTGGTTCCANGTTTTGGACTCGCTTGATTCAATTGTTGTAGACCACGTGCCAGTTAGTGCCTTGACAGAAATTCTAGCCTTAGAATCAGTCGTAGTNGTCGAGATGCAGAATGTAATGTATCCAACACTGCAGACAGCGAANCCTGCAACACGAATCCAACCTTCAGATGTCTATTCTGGTACCGTTTATGACAGAGGGTATGATGGNGAAGGAATTGTAATCGCTGTGNTGGATAGCGGTGTCGANAATGAGCACAGGTCGCTTAACGATTTTGATGATGAGAATGANGAGCCTGACTTAGATGCTAGTTCTTATGACGATCAAAAATGGGTTGCAGGATANGATGCAACCTCGCAGGCATCTAATCCTGATGGATCACAAGATCCAGACGACGGNCANGGGCATGGAACTCACGTTGCAGGTATTGCATTAGGCACTGGTGACTCATCGAGNGTTCACATTGGTGCTGCTCCTGGTGCGTTTTTAGTCGATNTCAAAGTTCTAACAGACAGNGGAGGTACAAACTCTCAGAACTCTCTGAACGGNATACAGTGGATGATTAACAACAAAGANACTGATTGGGGTAACGGCGCTAAAGGTATTCATATCGGACAAATGTCATTNGGCTCGATTGGNAATCCAGTAAATCCTGATGATTCAGGGGATAACGGAACNGGTGCTGAAGCNAGGCTTGTGAATAACGCAACCTACGACCATGGGATTGCATGCATAATTGCCGCAGGAAACGACGGTAGGCAAAGAATAGCATCTCCGGGAAGCGCAGATGGGGCTATTACCATTGGTTCTGCAGACAATTCGGATACAATAAACAGAACAGATGATTTCATGGCATCATACTCAAATTCAGGCCCTAGACAAAACGACAACGATGGGGATGATTGGGACGAACTGAAACCAGATATTACCGCCTATGGCAGTGGGATTTATTCAGCATCTGCGGCTACAGGCACCTCGCTACCCGGAACTCCTCGCCCAACTGCAGACAATTCGTATGAATCTAAAGACGGAACTTCTATGGCAACACCTGTTGTTTCAGGAGTTGTCGCTCTGATGCTTCAAGCAGACTCTAGTCTAGACCCAATCGAAATTAAGGACATCCTAAGGAATTCAAGCGAGGTCAAGGGTAGTCCTACAGAGCCAGATGTTTCGAACAGATGGAATGATGAATGGGGATTCGGACTATTAGATGCATCTTGTGCAGTTGACACTGTACTGGAGAGAACNTGCACTCCGCTCTCAGGAGGNGGAGGAGGTGCAGTGATCATACCTCCAACCAATGAAACCTCAGCAGGAGTAACAATCGAAAACCCAGTCAATGGAACATGGTTCATCGCAGAAGATATCGTGAGAATCGAAGGTGGTGTAGTCGAAGATAGCGGACCTTGGAACAGTATCGAGGTTCGTATTACTCAATATTACAACGATGCTGAAGAACAAGTTTTGATGGACTGGACAACAGCTGGAGGAAGTCTAGATTCTTGGTACCTAGACGTACTGATAAAAGAGGACTGGTACAATACTGATGAAACAGTAGTAGTAATTGAGGCNAATGCGCTAGGCGATGGAGAATCCTTGTCTAGCGATGCTAGATGGGGCTACATTGGCAAGATGATGGTTTCATTTGGTTCCCCATCNTCTGGTTCTACACTAGTGGATACAGTTAGTTTCAGTGGGACTGCTCAAGGAATTGAACCTGATAAGCTAGTTTACAGAGTTAATTCTGGTGAATGGAAGGATGCTCATTTCTTCGATGATGAGGATAANACTGCCCAAGANTGGTCGTTCACATGGGATTCCACAGANGTAGAGGATGGCTCTCACAAGATATCNGTCAAATTAATCAATGCTAGTGGGTCAGAATCTGATATAGTTCGCAGAACTTTTACTGTTGATAATCAACCTGCTGCACCTGAANTGCGGTTCCAAGGTACAGTACAAATTTTTGACCAAGACTTACCTGCTACAGATGCTATTGCGGGAACAATTTTAGAGATACATTTCAATGTTGTAAATACAGGTGACAAAGATGCGACAGATCTTCATTTGAGCCTTGAAGCACCAGGGGATGAGTCTAGCACCTATCCTAGCGAAGGAAAACTTCCTCGATTGGAGCAGGGGGAGACAATTTCAGTCATCCTATGGTGGTGGGCAACCGAACCGGGAACACATGATGTGACAATCCAAATCGATCCGAATGGTTTGATGAACGANGATAGCAGTGACAATGAATACACATTCCAATTTGAAATTAAAGAACGGCCTGTTGAGCCTACATTGAGGTTTTTGACAAGTGCTGTTTCTACCTTCTCAAACATACCATCTGCCTCACCAGATCCTGATAATCCAAATCCGTACACAATAAATGTCAGGGTNGACAATATGGGACAAACAGATGCAACTAGCATAAAGATGACATTATACACATGGGAAGATAATGGTACGATATTTGGTTGGATTGAAGGCAACACTAGGACTCTATCCGTTGTGCCTGGGTCCAGTAGTTCTTCAGGCCACGCAAAAGCACAATTCACGCACACTGCAAGAGAGGCGGGAATTGTCAAACACAAAGTAGTGCTTGAAGGAAACGGGGTTGAAGCCCAGTACTCTGAATTAAGATTCAGTGTAGTTGTGGATGATTATGAGGCTGGATCAAAAACAGGTCTTACGCTATCTGAAGGAGAAGCNGTCCTAGGGTTTGTTGGTATCCCAGATGANCCTGATGATTCAACAGGTGGTGGACTAATATTCACCACTAAGGATGGGGAATTACATGCTAGGACGCTAACAACCAGCTTNGGAATGCCGGGAGATACAACGATTGAGGAGAATTGGGCCGGAGAGTTTGCCTTTGTCCTTAGAGATGATAACAGAGTTCATTTGGCATGGACAAAGAGATTCCAAGACCAACAGGGCTACACNATGATAGATGTGGGAATGGCAAGTATTGGCATGCTCGGAGATATGGATTCTACAACATCCTATCTTACTCCNATCAAACAATCTGANGGCAGTTATTGGGGATTCGACATGGCTGTGAACGGAGATGAAATTGTTCTTGCTGGTTANCACAGAGACATAATGACAGCAGGTTCTTGGAACGANATCACTAACATTTTCATGATTCACAGCAGCAATGCAAAGTCATCCTCAGGNTGGACNACCAAAATGAATGTCTTGAATGACATTGACATCAGGCCTCAAGACGGAGATTCAATCGCAGTTGGAATTGGCCAGGAAGAGATTCACTTCTTGTATCANGCCTACAGAGANGATGTAACAGGAATCAAGCGAGTTGGATTATTCTACGCACATGGAATAATATCGCAGACTCCGTTTACCTTCCAGGCACCTGCTGGCGATGATGTAAGCATGCCTGAATTGATGGTCCTTGAGCATAAAGGAAAGGATGTTCTTCTCGCAGCATGGATACAAGGTGATGGACGTTCAGCAGAGGTAATTACAACAATTCAGGATTCGATATGGTCTGTNGACGAATATGCCAACAAATCATCGCCAGGAGCAACAAAAGTAGTAATGATAAAAACCTCGAAAAAGGATGTTAAAGTNTACCATGATGAAATCGGTATTTANGGCCCAGTAACACGATATGGAATTTATTCAGTGGGTGATGNGGAGGTTGGTCTTTCCAANATTATTGCAGAAGGACATGTAGTGGGCGCTGGTACAATTGGTCTAGATTCNATNGTGATNATGACNTCTCCTTCCGGACAGATAAGCGCAAAGAAAATTGCTTACATCTATCCTCCNACTGATGACGATGGAGACGGTGGTTTNCTNGATGTATTGCTATCACCTCTTCCTGGAGATTCAAGGGAAGAGAAAATGGTAATATTAGTCTCAATTGGTGCTCTTTTGCTTGGTCTATTCACAATGGTAGTAGTAATTCTAAGGAGGTCTCACAAAGAGGAATTAGAGGAGTTGGAAGTGTCCTCAGAAACCGGAGATTTAGAGTTATTAGTAGAGACAGAGAAGGATGATGGCCCGCTAGTCGCCATAGATACAGACGGTGATTCTGAATTAGTAATCTCTACAGCGCCAAATGTAATTCTAGAAGGGGATGACGGATTTGAGGATCCAACTCTGGCTGAAGAACTTGANGCTAAAGTTGAAGCAGGAAANGCCTCAAAACGCCTCGAAAGAAGAATGCAGAGGAAGAGCGACAGAGAAGCACAAGAAATATTCGATAANATGTCGAAAAATCTCCCTCCTCTTCCCCTACCCGGACAGTTACCAGCACCACCNGCGCCAGGTGAATTACCAATTCCACCGGGGCCAAAGGATCTTCCTCAAATAGATGAAAAGAAGTTGGCAGAACTACCTCCACTACCTGCACCTGGAGAGTTACCGATGCCTCCTCNCCCGGGTGCCATGCCGCTNCCGCCTATTCCCGCACCNGAGAGAAAGATAACATGTCAATCATGTGGAGCAGGCATCACAGTTAGAGACATGACACTGAGGAAAATGGACTGTCCAGTTTGTTCCGAAGTAATTGAGATGTGAGTGTTTCTGATGTGTGGAATTTTCGGTTTTATCGGAAATAGATCGGCTGCTCCATTGCTGATTGAAGGCTTAAGAAGACTTGAATCACGTGGATATGATTCCTCTGGAATCGTGGTAAAAAATGGCTCTCTGCAAGTCCACAAAAAGGTAGGCAATGTTTCAGAGCTGTCNAAAATTCTACCNAANCACGTTGAGGGTTGCTCTGGAATTGCCCATACAAGATGGGCTACACATGGNGGTGTAACCGATGCCAATGCACACCCTCATACAAGCAATGATGGCAAAATAGCGCTTGTTCATAATGGAATCATAAACAACGCAAAGGGCCTTCGAAGACGATTAGAAGATAGAGGTTTTGANCTTAAGTCTGAGACAGACTCCGAAGCTCTTGTGCACATGATATCCATAGGTATCGATTCTGGACAGACCCCTCTAGAATCAGTTCGAGAGACCCTAAGGCGTGTTACNGGAACATGGGGCCTTTGTGTAATTTTCAAAGAATATGATGTGATTGTATGTGCAAGAAATGGCTCCCCTCTTATCCTAGGTAAAGGTGAAGGTGAGTCATTCGTTTCTTCAGAGCCACACACACTGACTCAGTATACTCGTGATCACTATATTCTTGAGGATGGTGACCTTGCAGTCATAACAAAAGATGGCATAGATATATCTCGGCTTGAGGGTGGAATTTCGNCAACCAGTATGACGGTATTTGAAGACGATTGGGGAGAACCTGATATGGCTGGATACCCTCATTACATGCTGAAAGAGATCCATGAGCAACCGGATGCAATAAGGAGATGTATCAGCGGAAGGTTGGACCCTACAAATGGTAGTGCAACNTTGGGTGGATTAAAACTCGAGCCTATNAGGCTCAGGACTGCATCTCACGTTAGATTGATAGGTTGTGGTACAGCTTACAATGCATGTAAAATCGGACAATTGGCTATCGAAAGTCTTGCCAGAATACCAGCTATGGCGCATATTGCTAGCGAGTTTAGATACAACGACCCAGTAATCAATCCTAACGCAATTCATTTCGCAGTCTCGCAATCAGGTGAAACCGCAGATACTCTATCTGCGGTCAAAGAAATTCAACTCAAAGGCGGAGACGTTCATGGTATAATCAACGTTGTTGGTTCAACTATTGCTAGATTATGTGGTAAAGGAGTATACATTCACAGTGGACCAGAGCAGGCAGTAGCATCAACAAAAGCATTCACGAATATGGTTGCGTCTCTGCTTATGTTCTCATTGAGGATTGGTAGGACCCGCTCATTTTCAAGAGAAAGAGGACGTTCGCTAATCGATGATTTTGAGAGAATACCCAAACAAATCGAATCCTATCTTGCTAATCCTGGCCCAATACAAGAGGCTGTTGAATTGGTTAAAGAAGCAAAAAGCGTTCTTTTCTTAGGCAGGGGAGTTTCTGCTCCCGTCGCAAGCGAAGGTGCCTTGAAATTGATGGAGATAGCGTATCTACCATGTCTTGCATACCCTGCAGGAGAGATGAAACATGGACCTATTGCTTTGCTTGAAGAGGGAAGCCCTGTAATTGTAATCGCACCTAACGATAAGCACAAAGAAAAGACTGTAGCATCGATGCATGAATGTAAGGCAAGGGGTGCTAGAATAATACTGATTCATGAAGAGGGTGATAACATAAGCGAGGAAGCAGATGTTAGTATTCCTATTCCTGCTTGCGATCCTATCCTATCTCCACTACTTTCAGTTGTCCCAACTCAGCTGATTGCATATCACACTGCACTAGCACTGGATTGTGACGTAGATAGACCGAGAAATCTCGCCAAGTCGGTAACGGTTGAGTAATCAGTTAACAGAGAATCTCTGATCTGCTGAACTCCAAGTTATGGGAGCATACCCAAGTTTGTGGTGTGTATGGCGCATTTTTATGACTCCAAGTTTTCTGGTGATGTCATCTCCCTTTCTTTCCATAGTTAGATGCATTACACCATCTGAGAGGTAATCCTCTACTCCGTATTCCCCGAATTGTTTGTGGTCTTCACCCGTCATTTCACAGATGAAGAAAGAGGTTAGTTCTAATCTCCTGCATGCTTCGAAAAGTCTGAAAATTTCATCACGAGGATTTTCCATTTTTGTCAAAGTAAAGAAAGCGCCTAATGAATCGAAAACCAACAACTCGAAACCTATCGATTGCCTGTAAGAGGTTAACTGCTTGATAAGCTGGCCCATCCAGTCAATTCTGTTACTCATGCCTTGCTCATCCAGTTGAACACGAAGGTCAGACAGATCAATAATCGCAATTCTGTTTCTAACCCTTGGGTCATCAACATTCATTCCCATATTTGACATGTGAGAGCGTAGAGAATCCTTTCCCTGTTCAAGTGTTACGTAAATTCCGCTTGTTTCACCGTACAGTACAGCATTGTACAAAAGAGAGAATGTAACTGAAGACTTCATTGCACCTGATTGTCCTGCGACAATGCAAATGTGACCCTGAGGGATTCCTCCTTGCATGTTTTCGTCTANTCCAGCAATGTGTGTTNGAATCCTTTCAATCTCGCCCAAGGTGTCTCACCGGTCTGGTGTAATAGCGATGTACTCTTCAAGGTGACCCCCGACTGAAGGGTCATGGGAATCTGGTTAGCGAGTGGTTCAGANCGTCGCGCCCAGATTCTAAGTGACAAGTTTGGTGATATTTTCATACAGNCACTGCCCGGTGTCGACGAAACTCCNCCATTAGGCAGCGTTGCACATCAAGTTCTCACGATNTGTAGNCGCAAGGCACAAGCGGTGGATTNGGACCATGGCTATCANGCAGTTATTGTTGCAGATACAATGGTCGGAGATCCTGATGATGCGAATCTTGCCATGGGTAAAGCACATGATGAAATTGGAGCNTTAGCGATGCTTAAACGGATTTCAGGAAGAAGACATCAAGTTTGGTCAGCTACAGGTGTAATGATTTGCGGAGATTGGACATTTTTTGTTGAGTCTGCAGTTGTCGAGGTTGATGACTTGAGTGATGATGTGATAACCGAACTTATCCAATCAGGGTCATGGATAGGAAAGGCAGGCTCTTACGATTTGGCAGGAAAGATGGGCGATTACGCCAGACTTGTTGATGGGGACGAATTAGCAGTGCTCGGATTTGCTCCCAGTGCANTGAAACTTCTAGATTAGTTGTTGTTCTCATGACCAAACANNATGCAAATATTGTAAGGTTTGCAGTTGGTCTGCAGTTTGTTGTTTTTCTAGAGAAGAATAGGTGCCAATCCAAGTTGATTTTTTGCCACATCCATAGTGACATCCATCCCNGGTAGGAGTAGTAACTTGTCGGTTTCATCTAAAGCAAATATTGCAATTCCTAACTCGTCGCCCATATGTTTCAACGTTCTACGNCATGCATTTGTTTGCGTATCCATGTGTATCAAACCGTTAAGATCGACAATTATTGTGTCGCCCCTTCTNAGGCGGTCCTCAATCTGGCGAATTGGTAGTCTATGCATTCTGTCNGGGACAACGTATCTCAAAGCTCTATCCGGGAAATTATCGTCCCGCACTCGATAGTTAGATAGGTCATGGAANGGAACTCCATCAGGAGTAATTGGTCCTTTCCATCCAGTTGGTCTGACAGGTGTCGACTTTATNGGNGGTGGAATCTCTGCAGGCTCCTGNAATTTGATATCATCCTCAACAATTTTTTCTTCTTCATCTGGATTAACTAAGGTAAGTTGTTTGCCTGGAGGNTCCTCAGTTTTCTTCAGCTTTTTTTTGTTTGACTGCTTAGAAGCCTCCGGCACAGGAGTTTCCGGGTCCGGAAANCCAAAAAATTGCCAGATTGTACCCATTCATTTCACACTCACAAGTCCAAGTCGTCNAGTAGATCGGCTAGGTCTTGTGAGGCAGGAGTTGGTGCTGGTTCTTGAACCATTGTCCTTTCAAGGCTTGAAAGGTCCAATTCTTGAGNCTGAGTTGCCGGTGCGGGCTGGTAAGCTTGTTCAGCAACTGGCTGCACAGGTTCTGGAGTGTATGCTTCAGTAACAGGTTCAGGCGCTTGGTATGCCTGAGTTTGTGGNTGTGCATAAGCCTGCATTGGGTCTGGTTGTGGATTGGATGCTAGATACTGTTCTCCATAGTACTCCCATTGTTCCATGGTCCAACCTGCCGGTAGTCCTGATGCAGGAAGCGGTGGGCCGCTGGAGGATTGNACTGGTTGATTCAAACTATCCATNTTGTTAATCGGTTGAGGGGATTCACTCCATCCATAATCAGGAATGTCTTTGCTTTCTACTGGCACAATATCAGATTCCCTTCCTCTTAGCAATACTAACACGACTAGAATCACAATAATTACTCCTAACACGGCNCCTATAGCAACAGGTGTATCGANTGCTAGGCCAAATATTCCCTCGGCTGGAAGAGCATTGACAACNACCGATACAGTCGCAGTACTACTTCTACCATCATCATCCGTAACTGTTAGGTTAACGAGGAATGTTCCTGGACTACTGAATTTTATTGTGTAGTTTTCACCAAAGCCATCATCTGTAGCTCCTGCTGTATTTGGGTCATCCCAGATGAATTGNAATTTGGTTCTATCAGTTGGAGAGTCCACAGATTCTNCTCCACTGAAAGTTATTGATTCACCTTCTTTGATTGTAAAACCATCTTCAGGGACGGTTATTACAGCAGTAGGTGGACGATTTACAACAGTTACATCAATGGTGTAAGAATCACTAGCATTATCATCATCCCANACATTTGCAGTGACGGTCTTTAGACCCGGCATATCCCATGAAAACATGATGTTCTGACCTTCAATATCGCAATCATCAGTCATAATACCGTTATCATCGCTGTCTACTGTGGACATTAAATCCCAGCAGAACATGAGGTTATCTTGATCAGCAAAGTCTTCAGCAGTCATTGTCAAGTTAAGTGGTTCATCTTCGAATAATGCTTGTTGTGCGGGTAATGCACCTAGTACTGGAGCAATATTGTTCACGCGTACATATCCAACAACTTCTTCGCTGCTTACGCCATCATTGTCTGTAACATACGCNTTGATGGTGTGGAGGCCTGAAAGTCCCCATGATGCTGTTATTGAGGAGTCAGGTCCAACGGTAGTTTCAGTGATGTTTTCATCCATATCATTAGGATGCCATGTGATTAACAAATCCTCCTTGTCCGATAGAGTATCGTCTCCAGTGATTTGTAGAGTTGCAACAACATCTTCATCTATACTCCATGCACCATCTTCACCNGGTAGGTATGGAATACCATCAATCAAGAATTGCATCTGGCCTATTGTTGGTGCTACGTTCAAAACCTCATAAGACAAGGTTTGTGAGACTGAGGCATTATCGTCATCAGTTACTACGACTTCAACTTCTTTCATGCCCTCCTCTTCAGGTGTAAAGGTACAGTAAGGTCCGTACAGTCCTTCGGCGCAACTACTTCCGGGCCAGGTAATTGTAACGTGTTGACCCTCAGGAGAGACAGTATCAATATCTCCGCTATCGCTTGCGTTGAAAGTAATCGGTGAACCTGCATTCACGCTTTGAGTAGAAGANGTCAAATTGACATATGGGTCTCTATTGAGGATAGTTGCGTTGACTATTTTCACAATTTCATCCAACTCGTTATCAACGACTCGAACTTTAACTTCCCAGTCTCCATCATCTACCCAAAACCAGCTTGTTTGACAATTTGGTGCATCAATAAATTCTGTTCGAATTCCATCTTGTATCTCGAAATAACATTCTACNGATCCACCGTCNATGTCATAGGATGTTGAAGCATCTATTGTTACATTTTCAAAGGTGTAAACGTTGTCTACAACAGTTAGGTTTGCGACAGGCATACGGCCAATAAATATGTCAAGAGTAGCGAAATTGTTGCTACGGTTGGCATCTTCAACTACTGTTTCATCTGGGTCAACCATGAATTGTAGTGTTTGNTCTCCNATTGGAGCATCTGCGGGAACAGTCCAATTCACATCCACTCTTGCTTCGGAATATGGAGTTAGAGCAGGCAGTGTTCCTCTGACTGTNGCCCCATCTGGGGTAGTAATTTCCATTTCNGTTGNTGGTGAGTTTAGCACTCCCCTGTTTTGCGCAGGAACTGAAAATTGTAGAGTATCTCCTGGCAGAGCGTTGTAACCACTCGCAAGTGAGAGCGTGATAGAATCGTTACCTCTTGTTCTTGTTACAATCATCGAGTCGGGTTTAGCGACTAAGTCCACGCCAACAACTGATAGATCCATAACTATCGTCGCTGCCCCAACNTACTTGTTTACAGGATCCCAAATTATCACNCCGTTACTAGACCAGTCATCAGAAGCAGAAGACGAATCTTGTGTATTTCCTACGTCTAAATCAGGAGTTACTTTCCCGTTACTATCCGTAGTGAGACTCATTATCGTGCCATCAATTTCGTACCTAAGCTGGAGATTAGTATTCACTTCAGGAGCTCCATTAACGGTCATGTAACCCACGATCTCCTCAGTAGCATTTGGCAAGATTGCCACGAATTCAGGAGTCACCTCAATGTTGACATTCCTGATACCTGGTGAGGAAGAGGTTGAAACTCCTCCAGAATCCACAGGATTGTATGTCTTTAGTTTCCAATCAATTTGGAAGCCTGCTGGATTCACAATTCTGTACCACGCGTGGCTTCTGACTGCTGGACAGTACCATTCAAATCCACCAGGGCTTCCTGTGTTGTTCCAGTTTTTCACTTTGTAAGAGTTTGAACATCCAGTGTAAGATATCGTGTCTCCATCTTCGGTTGGGTTTCCGTCATCAACAACCTGGTATGTCGTGCTGTCTTCCACAAACGGAGTATCGAATGTCTCAGGATCAAAATAGTCGGATGAACCTGTTGAGTTAGTTCCAGAGAAATATTCGCTTGTCCACTGATCTCCTTTTCTTAGTGGGAAGTCATACTTCTCTCTTGGTGGCTCGTATACTGTCGCAAATGTGATATCTGCTAAGTCTTGACTAAGGAAACCGATATTGTATGGAGCAAAGTCTACTCCAAGGAAAAACTCAGACTTCCATACTGACAAGTCTCTTGCTCTTAGAATGTCAGTTCCGCGATAGTCGATATCCAATCTGCCGCTTATTCCAGTTAAAGATGCACCACTGTTTCCAGATGTGAAGTCTCCGGATATGTCTAGTTCGTAAACCAGGGTCTGCACCCCTTCAATATCCTCGAATCTAATGTCAACAACTTCCATGTCTGTATCGCCGGTTAGAGTGCTCAAAGTCGCAGAAACGTTGGCTTGTTGAATCAATTGCGCTACATCAAAACCGGTTTCATAGACCCATTTATCGCCGATTCTCCAGTTGGGTACGTCATGAGTATCAGCGTTGCTCCCAGCACTCATTTTTGTCTTTGGTGCGTCTAGTTCATCCATCATCGATAACGGCCCATATGCAGTCATTATAATCAGAATAAAGACTGGAATAACTCGTCTCATGCACATACGTAGTATGTGCGTTACTTTTCATTATGTCTATTTTGCTCCAAGTATTGTTGACCATAGTGTTTCCATTGTTCCATNGTCNAACCAATTGGAAGACNTTCCTCAGGTAAAGGCGNATATTCTTCTAAATTTTCAGGGCTTTTTGTTGCAGAATCATTAGAAAAGACATCTAATTGTGGTGCTTCCATCGGCGCTTCAATGACTGGAATATCNTCTTCTTCCCAGACAGATTTCTTCTTCTTGCGACCTCTTTTTACAAGCAAGAAAGACAATCCAATTATCAACGCTAATCCTGTAAGTTGAATGAATGGATTTGCTTCTTCTCCNGATAATGATTCTATCACTTGCTCAAACGCTGTTCGATCAGGAGAATCAACCTCAATTGTCACNGCCTTGCTGCGTGGTTTTTCGATATCNTCATCCCAAGCTATTGCCTTTACAGTAAACATGCCGGCTCTTGGGAATTGGTATTGAACAATCGTACCTACAACGTCAGCGTCATTGTCTTTTATGCCATCCCCGTCACTATCTTTTGAGCAATCNACATCCCATACCACNGTNAGATATTCTATGTCGACCGANGAATCGATCGTGGGTGAAGCGTCAAGTACAACATTTTGACCTGAGATGGCTTTGCTTGGAACATTGACCCTTACATTCGGTGGTATATTGAGAACTGTGACAGAAGCTGTACTGGAATTTCTNGCTCCATCATCGTCAGTTGCGTGGAAAACTACATTGTANACTCCTGAGTTTTGCCATGACCATGTTAGATTGAATCCTGTTACATCACANTCGTCATCNGCAGAACCGATTCCNTCTGTATCTGACCCTGGNTCTNNATCCCAGCAAACNAGTAGATCTTCCATGTCNGAAGCAGTATCCCATGCTTCGCCAGTAAGGCTGAAACTTTGACCTTCAGCCAAAGGNAGAACCGCTGGTAAAGGTGTCACTTTTGGTTCTAGATTTTTGACATCGACCCATCTTTCAACCCAGCCGCTATCTTCNCCNTCGCTATCAATAGACTTGACNAGTATAGTTTGCATTCCTGCTTCAGTCCACATCATTGGAACTCTGGATTCACGGCCACTTGTTTCGACTCCAAATGACCACTGATAAGTTAAATCTGACAAGTCATCAATAGANTCCTCNGCTCTCGCAGAAAGTTCTACCTCTTGGTCTTCTTCAACCTGCCAAGTCATTTGACCTGTTGCTTCGATAAGGTTGTCATATTCATCCCACATGGANACNGCNACATCATGTGGAGCGATATTGGTNAAATCAATGTCTATTGTTGCATGTGTTTGATTTCCATCGTCATCNGTGCCTACGGCTGTAAAGGTGTGCAAGCCTTCCTCCCAAGCAGTTGTTGTACATATTCGGGTGTAGTAACCCTCCTCNCATTTGGCGTTGGGCCAGTGAACATCGACTAAACCAGGCCAATCATCNTCAGAGTCAGAATCGTTGGCAAACACATACAATGTTACAGGATGTTCAACCTTNACTTGGCTTCTTTGTGACTGNATGGAAACGCTTGGAGCCCTGTTTAGTATGTGTACTTCGATTGNTTCTTCTGTAGAATCGCCTTCCTCGTCGTTAACTAACACGTTNACAGTGTAAATTCCGTCATCNATCCAAGTCCAATTGATGTAGCATCCTACTCGCATAATTTGGATATTCTCTGTTGAATATGATCCATCATCATANTCGATATCAAACATACACCAAACATCTCCACCATCTTCATCGAAACTATTGGAAGCATCCAACATGATTTTTTCATTTGTCAATGCAACCATGTTACTTCCCACAAATGTTGGAGAACTACCGATGAAAAGCGGAATTGATGCAATATCATTTTCAGAATCAGCNTCATTGGAATTTACCATACCCCTATCCGCTTCCCAGATTATAGTNTGGTTGTCAATTGTAGAATTAATGTCAACATGCCAATTAATCTCAAAAATAAATTGCTCATACAGACCCAATGCAGGNAGAGATTCTGAAATTTCNTAGCCATCAGGGTAAGTGATGTGTACTGTTGTTGCCACACTAGTTGTTACACCTCTATTATACACTGGCAATTGGATAGTTAGGTTATCTCCGGGTAACACATTGAATCCAGATATCGAATTGAGTGTTGTGATATCTCCGCTTCTATTTCTGAGTATGCTTGCTCGCTCTAACCCGGCTACCAAGTCTAGGCCGACTATATTCTCATCAAGCGTAATTGTTGCAACACCGAACATNCCTCCGCTTGATGCTATAACTCCATGACTTGCCCAATCTACTGTCGTTTTGGATGTATCAATTTTTTCGCCAACAAAGAACGTTGCCCAAAAGCTTCCATTCGCTCCGGTTACNCCGGAAGTAGAATATCCTTCAATTTCGTATCTAATTTCCACATTTTGGCCAGATAGGGGGTTTCCAGAAGAGTCGCTAACATTTGCCCAAACTTCGATTGGAGTATTTAGACCAGTTATTTGGCTGGACAACTCTACATCCATGTTCATGTTGCGATAGCCTGGATTTGTATTAGATACAACACCACTNGATTGGACTGGAAGATATTGCTTTAATCTAAAATCAATTATCAGCCCAATGTCTTCTTCAGTATTGGACCAAGCAAAGTTGCGTACCTCAGGGCAGAACCACTCAAACGAGGTCTTTGTTCCGTTATCGTCATATGAGGTTAGCTCGTAAGATGCATTACANCCTCCATACGCGATTTGTTCACCTAAATCGTTCACAGGTTTTCCTGTATCTGTTATTTCCCAATTGGTGTGATTTGCGCCACTAGTAGGTTGTGGGAATGGTGTAATGTAGTCAGAGGAACCAGACCATGCGGTGGATGACACATACGAGGTGTTCCATGTCTCNCCAATTCTAAGTGGGAAATCATATGTTTCGCTAACAGGATCGTANGTAGTACTGATTGTTATATCAGCAATTTGTTGNGTAAGTGACGATATGCCGTAAGGGACNTAGCGAACGTTNAGCGATAAATCNGTGGATAATTTTGCTAAATCGGATACACGCCTAACTTCGTCGACTTGATACTGTATGTACAGGTTTCCAGTGTAGCCTTCCAGGGCCACGCCCCCTTTATCGAAATCNGCTTTAGATGATGTCTCGTAAACAAGTGTTTGAACTCCATTGATGTCAACTTGAGTAATTGAATCGACAGTTGTTGTCGAATCGCCGTTAATGGTNCCTACAGTTGCATCAACTCCNGCACTTTGCACCAAAACAGTAGGNTCGAATGCACCAGCATAGACCCATTTATCACCNACTCTCCANGTTACGACATCGGTAACTCCCGGGTCTTCACTGCCCATGCCTCCAGCGCTAGTTTGAGGTGGGAAAACCATGGTCGAAAGTAGCACGATGAGCACTACCACTACCTGCTGGCGCATAATGCTCCTATGAATGTAGCAGATAGATATGGGTTGGGGCGACAATATGGTAAACATGTTACCAAATGTGATTTGTTCATATCATTTCGTTGAAATTTGGATGAATACACTCATGTTTGAAATCCAAGTCGGGTAAACATGCGCTGGTTCGCTTACAATGGAGATGCAGATGGAATCTGNTCCATGGTACAGTGGGGATTAGTTCACGGGATAGATGGTAATCGAATTACTGGNGTCAAGAGAGATATTGAATTGCTCAAAAANATTAATGCAGAACCAGGTGATGAAATAATTGTCATGGACATATCCTTAGCAAGAAATCACGATACTGCTAGGAAATATGCCGAGAAAGGGGTATCAATAAAGTGGTTTGACCACCATTTGGAAGGGCAAGANATACCTGAAATCGAATCACATATCGATACCAGTTCAACCACTTGTACTGCACGAATAGTGGAGAATTATCTTCAGGAAAAGTCAGATTGGGCCCAAGTAGCTCTCCANGGTGACGGCCTTTCGCAACATTCAGATTCTCAAGATTTGAGTGAGTTAGGCGANCTTCTAAATTACAACGGATACGGCTCAGATTTGAGTGATCTACATTTCCATCCAGATGATTTATTGTTAGCTTGTTTGAGGGACAAGACGCCTGAAGANTTCATGAAATCATCTGAATATGCAAAATTGAAGCAGGGCTTTTCTCAGGATATACAAAAAGCAAATTCAATNAAAATTTCCCAAGGTGCNTACATTTTACCAAACGAAAAATGGGCTAGGAGAGTCGTAGGTGTATTTGCTCATAGGATAAATTCTGAGGGACATGGTCCTCATGTTATTGCTATTGACATGGGCGATACATACCAGATTTCAATNAGAGGCCAAAGTGGAATAGGCCAATTGTGCCAGATGTTTGGAGGTGGAGGACGTGCTACAGCGGGAGGCATAGATGCACTACCATCCAACAAAATGACAGCCTTGATGAATGAAGTCAACACCCGACGTAGTAACTGAGGTTCTCATATGCAGGACAGGATGACTCACTTACAACGTTTGGAGGCTGAGGCTATCCACATCATGCGTGAGGTTGTTGCTGAAGCTGAAAATCCAGTAATGCTGTATTCTATTGGTAAAGATTCTTCAGTTATGTTACACATTGCTATGAAGGCATTCCATCCAGCAAAATTACCATTTCCAATTATGCACATTGACACGATGTGGAAATTTTCGGAGATGATCGAGTTTCGAGACAATTTTGCTAAAGAACATGGTTTAGATCTTATTGTTCATATCAATCCAGAAGGAAAAGAAATGGGTATGAATCCATTTATTCATGGTTCTTCAACCCATACAGACGTTATGAAAACTCAAGGATTGAAACAGGCACTTGACCTCCATGAATTCGATGTTGCATTCGGTGGAGCACGCAGAGATGAGGAGAAATCACGAGCTAAAGAGAGAATATTTTCTTTTAGAAATGAAAGCCACCACTGGGATCCTAAAAGACAGAGACCTGAACTTTGGAACCTCTACAATTCAAGGAAAAATAAGGGTGAGTCAATAAGGGTATTTCCTTTATCGAACTGGACTGAACTGGACATATGGCAATACATTCACCTAGAAAATATTCCAATTGTTCCACTATATCTCTCAAAAGAAAGACCTGTTGTAGAGAGGGATGGTGTTTTGGTTCTAGTAGATGATGACAGAATACCTATGCAAGAAGGTGAGGAGCCAATGATGAAAATGGTCCGCTTTAGAACTCTAGGATGTTACCCGCTAACTGGCGCTGTTGAATCAGAAGCAGATACACTGCCCCAAATTATCCAAGAAATGTTACTAACAACAACATCAGAAAGACAGGGTCGAGTGATTGATTTTGATAGTTCTGCATCGATGGAAAAGAAAAAGCAAGAGGGGTATTTCTGATGATACACTCTAGCTCCTTGATCGCAACTGACATAGAGTCATATCTTGCCGCTCATGAAAAAAAGGAGCTGCTAAGATTCATTACATGTGGCTCTGTTGATGATGGTAAATCTACGCTTATCGGAAGAATGTTGTATGAATCACACATGCTGTTTGATGATCATTTAGCTGCTCTTGAAGCGGATTCAAAAAAAGTTGGAACCCAAGAAGGAGAGATTGACTTTGCATTGTTGGTTGATGGCTTAGCAGCGGAGAGAGAGCAAGGAATAACTATCGATGTTGCTTACAGATTCTTCTCTACTGACAAGAGAAAATACATTGTCGCAGATACTCCTGGCCATGAAGAATATACTCGAAATATGGCAACAGGCGCTTCTACAGCAGATGTTGCAATAATCTTGGTCGATGCCAGTCAGGGAGTATTAACTCAAACACGCCGTCATTCTTTCATTGTCTCTATGGTGGGGGTCAAAAAAATAGTTCTAGCAATAAATAAGTTGGATTTGGTTGAATATTCTGAGGAAGTATACTCCTCGATAGTCTCTGACTATACACAATTTGCAGATGAGGCTCTAAATATTGATGAAATTACAGCTATACCGATATCTGCTTTGAAAGGAGACAACATAGTTGGGATTAGCAAAAACACACCATGGTACACAGGCCCTTCGGTTATGGAATACCTCGAGCTAGTTGAGGTTTCATCCGTATCACAATCTCGACAATTCAGACTTCCAGTCCAATGGGTAAATCGTCCCAATAGAGAGTTCAGAGGATTCGCCGGATTAATTGGCTCGGGGCATATTTCGCCTGGTGAACGAATCAGAGTCCTCCCAAGTGGAAAAGAATCAGTTGTTGAAAAAATTGTTACTTATGATGGAGATTTACAGATTGCTGGCGCAGGACGCTCAGTAACCTTGACCCTGGAGGATGAGATTGACATCTCAAGAGGCGATGTGATCACTAAAGCGGAAAATCCGTGTTCAATTGCGGACCAATTCCAGACGCGAATTCTATGGATGGATGATTCTGGTATGATGCCGGGTAGGGAATATTTGTTCAAGTCCAATACTCAATCAACTAACATGACTCTTGGGAAATTAAAGCATAGAATCGATGTTAACACATTAGAAAAACTTCCTGCAAAAATACTTGAGATGAACGAAATTGGTGTGTGTAATGTCTCTCTTTCCAGCAAAGTTGCATTTGATTCCTATGATGATGACCCAGTGATGGGTGGCTTCATCATAGTGGACAAGATTTCGAACAACACCGTTGGAATGGGTTTAATCGATTTTGCTCTGAGACGAGCAGACAATATCCACTGGCAGGCAATGGATGTGACGAAGGAATCCAGATCACTTCAGAAGAGTCAAAATCCAAAATTGATTTGGTTTACGGGACTTTCAGGTTCAGGAAAATCATCCATTGCAAACATACTAGAAAAGAAACTGCAATCATCGGGTAAGCATACAATTACGCTCGATGGGGACAATGTAAGGCACGGACTAAATCGTGACCTGGGCTTCACAAAAGAAGACAGAGTTGAGAATATTCGCCGTGTTGGTGAAACTTCTAAATTGATGTTGGAAGCAGGGTTAATTTGTATTGCATCATTCATTTCACCATTCACAAGCGAGAGACAAATGGTACGTAATTTGCTTGAAGAGGGAGAATTTATCGAAGTATTCGTAGATACACCTCTAGAAATTTGCGAACAAAGAGATGTCAAAGGATTATATGCCAAGGCAAGAGCCGGTGAGTTACCAAACTTCACGGGAATTTCTAGCCCATATGAGAGCCCAGAATCTCCTGAGGTGCGTATTGACACTACAACTATGACTGCTGAAGAAGCTGCAGATTTGATCATTGATTACATCAATAATTCTTGAATTCGGCCTGCTACTACATCCCACTGAAGTGAGTCTCGTAATTTTACCATGTCATTTCGACAGGACTCTAATTCCTCGTTAGATGTCATTGAGATACTAGCAACAATATCATCAACAGTTTTCCCACGTAACTTTATTGCACCAACAACGTCTTCGAAGATAGGAATTGGTGTGACTGCTATTGGTACTCCAGACGCAACTCCCATTCGGACAGCTCCAGACGCTGACTCTTTTGTATTCTGATAAGGAAATACGAGTAAGTCACATTTTGCAAGTGTTGAAATTGCTACATCGTCATCTAAAAAGTCAGTAATCAATCTAACTCTTCCAACTAGATTCTTTTTAGCAATTAAATCGTTGATTTTTTTCTCCATATTGCCACTACCTTCTCGTGTTGCACAAAGGAGTAGTAATTCATCCCAGCCAGGTAGCCTCTCGAAGGCTTCTATCAACTCGAGTTGCCCTTTGTGAGGTAGAAGGAATCCAAATGTCCCCAGGACTCTTCCTTCTGTAGGTAGTGGTTCTACATCTTTTGATGGTGGTGGATATATTCCATGAGGAATCATAACCACATTTTCTGTGATTCCTAAAAGGTTCAAATTTTCTACATCAGCATTGGAGTGTACCATCACTGTAGAGCATGTTTTCAGTCCTTCAACGGCCTTCTCAATCCTTTTACTTGGGAAAATCAAAGATCTATCACGTGTATTGTGCATGGTAATGAAGACCTTTACATTCATGTCTGCTAGTTTCAGTAATAGTGTGTTTAAGTAAGAGAATCTTAGCAATCCCGGTTGGTGTTGGATAACGACTTTTTCGATCCCTTTCGCTGCTATTTGAGCAATTATTCCTCCAAAGAAATCAGAATCTCTGGTCCAACATGGTATTGCTCCAGTGACCTCTCCCTCACCAGATTGGCAGAGCACAACAACATCTTCCATTTGCTCAACAAGAAATTTCGAGTATGTTGCAATTCCGCACCTGATACCCCAGGTGGTTATCCATGCAATCATACAAATCACTCCTCGAAATTGTAATTTCGGTATACATCTAGGATGGCCTTTACATCCTTTGATCGTGGTGAATATTTTTTCTTTCTCTCACGCAAAGAAAACCCTTCCATGTCTATTTTCACTCCTAATGATTTGAACGCATCTAGAGCCTCATCATTGGTGTATGGGTATCGCAAGAATGCCACATTGTCTGTGCCTAAGGATTTTGCATTCCTGAAACTCTCTAGAAACATCGAGAAACCCACAGGGTCATCGGGGAAGGATTGCAAAAATCGTGACAATGGGATTTCTGGGGCATTAATTCCAAGGCACATCTTTGCAGCATTAGCGGTCAAAAACTTCCTTCTATCCATTGAACGAATAGCATCCAAATAATCGCCATGGATAACTAAGATTGGTTTTCCTATTGGGGTACCAGGGTGTTGTTTGTGACAGATTAACCCGTAATTTTCGGGCCTTGTTCTGATTCCTTGCTTTTGCATGTGGTCACACAATGCGTTTGATGCTACGCCACCATGTGAAACAACCCAGACATCGATACTACTCGAATCGACCTCGCTAGGTCCAAGGGGCTGCATTTTTATCACAGCAAGTCAGCTAACTCGTCTTGGATAATTTGGACTGCTTCCAAAATTTCATCCTTGTGTCGAGCACCAGTGATTACCATTTTGCCAGATCCGAAAATTAGGCAGACAACCTTAGGATAGTCAAGTCGATAAATTAGACCAGGGAATTGCTCTGGCTCGTATTCAACCTTGTCGAAAGGAAGGTGGAATGTTAGGTTGTTTAGATTCAACTTTCTTGGTTGACCCGCTTGAGGCTCACCAGTGAACTTGTCGTTACCGTCATAGTCTTCTGGGTAATGCAAAGCATATGTTGCAACCATGTTTTGAACTTCAATTTCTACATCCTTTAGGTCCCATGTCGTGATTCCTGCAGAGCGTAGGTCATTGATCATTCTTTCAATACCTGTGTGGATGTTATCCTCATCTTTACCACCTGTACATACTGCACGTCCTGAGCGGAACATTAGAATCGCTAGTTTCGGGTCCGAGACACGGTAAACTACACCAGGGAATTGTTCTGGTTCGTACTCACAATTCAACTGAATCGCAATGTCTGGAAGGTCTAATTCTTCTGCTACTCTTGTGCTAGCAACTACGTTAACAACTGTCAAACGGTCCTCATCGTTCATATTTAGGCCGATTATAAACCCCTATTTAAAGAAGAGTCAGTTTTCAAAGGGGTTCCACAATCCAGAAATTCCCTCTTCATCTACGCTCATTCCGGTGGACGCAAGCCTCGAAATCAAAGTTCTGCCACCAGCAAGTTCTATGGCTTCACTGGTAGTTTTTGGATCTCGAGTCAATGCAATCATACAACCACCACCGCCAGCTCCTGTGAGTTTGACACCTAAAGAAGAAGGCGCAGCCGCTGTTACCAGATTTTCTAACTCAGGGCTCGATACTCCAAGGTTCCTCAACAATAGATGATTTTCACTCATTGCTCTACCAACTCCCTCCATATCACCTTCTAACAAAGCGGTAATTCCCCTTCGGGATATTATCCCAATTGTTTCTATTTCAGTCATTCTTTCGGGTTGCTCTTCTAGGACCTTTGCTACTTTTGCGACCTGTTCAGAGGTTGGGGCGTGTAGGCCTGTGTTGCCTATAACTAACCAAATATCATTTGGAATGTCTAATTCGATTGAATGAACTTCCCATCTTACATCATTTAATTTTCTAGAATATAGCCAATTTAGATTATTTTCTATTTTGTCAGATAGAACGACACATCCTCCATGTGAGCATGTGCTAGAGTCGAGTGGTGAGGCTTTACCACCTTGAGCGTGGGCCTCTACAGCGTGTGATAGAATTGCACATTCATCTTCGTCGACTGCTGCCATACCAAACAGTACAGAGTCTCCTTTGCCAAATTCCCATGGGCCATTGTAAACGTTGTTTGGACTTGCTGCAGTCCATCCTTCCGCCCAATCATCATTCGTAATTTGGCGTCCTCTTGCACATCTCAAGGCTGCACTAGCTGCAACTGATAGTGCGGCCGATGAACCAAGGCCACTCGCTGGTGGAATTTCTCCTGTAATTTTTATCGATAAGGGAGGTCCAGAATTCCACATTCGCTGCCTCAAGGCATCAACATGAGGGTGTCTCTCTGGATGGAATATCATTCCATCTATTCTCCAATCTTCGCTTAATTCCAATTTTACATTCATTCTTTGGTCTATCGCAACAGCAACAGCGGGTTGTCCATACACAACAGCATGCTCACCAAAGAGAATGCACTTGCCCGGCGCGCTGGCTTGCACCATGTCAACCCCTAATGGTTGAGGTACTTGTCCGTTGGGTTGAAGGAGAGAACCTTCGTCGGTGAATTATGCAGCACCCTCTGGATGTGTCCTATGCAGGAATCTCTGGTTGGTATATCCTATTGGCACTAGGCCTGGTCTCTATTGGTTTCTTCACTTTTCAGCTACAAAAAGCAACACGTTTAGTTATGGTTGGAGCCAAGGACGATAGATTCGATTCTTGGGGCGCCAGACTAAAAGAAACTGCTAGTGTTTGGCTTGGTCAAAAGAAGGTTCTGGAAGACCCAATTGCGGGTGGAATGCATGTCTTGATGTTCTGGGGATTCCTAATGCTTTCAACCGATATGTTTGATCTCGCAAGTGGAAATAGATTCAGCGAGCATGTGCTTCCCGATTTACTAAATCCGATTTGGAATGGAATGGTCGAGTTAGGATACACCAGCGCTCTTATTGGTTGTTTCCTTGCTCTAAATAGAAGAGTTCTCTTCACCCCAGAGAAGTTGAAGGGCAAGAGTCAGTTGGAAGGAAACGTAATCCTGTTGCTGATTATGACAATCTGTACCACAGCCTTTGTAATCGAAGCAGGGGAGGGCCCCGATCCAACCTACGAAATGATAGGTGCGTGGGTTGCAGAAACATTCACGGTAACACAATCGGCTGTTAACTGGGCATACTGGGCTCACATGCTTGCAATCTGCACATTCCTTTTCCTAATCCCTCTTAGTAAACACATGCATCTTGTGATGGCACTTCCTAACGTCTTCTTCTTTGACACACAACCAATGGCAAAGATGCGACCTCTCCAAGTAGACGAAAATGGAACAGCAGTTCCTTTGGACGATTTGGATTTAGAAACATTTGGTGCTGCACAATACTCGCAACTTACATGGAGAAGCCTGATCGACGGCTGGGCATGTACATCATGCGCACGATGTCAAGATGTCTGTCCTGCATATGCATCAGGCAAAGCATTGAATCCAATGCAAATAATTCACGATGTACGAGCATATGCAAATGAGCACTCTCAGTTGCTACTGAGCGGAGAAACACCGGAAGAGGACATCATTACCCGGTTTTCAGAGTCTGCAATTTGGGCTTGCACCACTTGCAATGCCTGCGTTGATGTATGTCCAGTAAACATCGAACACGTTCCAAAATTGACAGATGCCAGAAGGCACTTGATGATGGAAAGAATGGAATTCGATGAATCTGTTGAAGAAACTGTAATGCCTCTCATGATGACTATTGAGAACCTAGAAAGCGACTCCAACCCGTACGGTATTCCGATGCATGAAAGAGGTGACTGGGCTGCAGATTTGGACGTAAAAGTTGCTGAGCCTGCAGAATACATTTACTTCGCAGGATGTGCTGCTTCCTTCGATGAGCGCAACAAGAAGGTGGCAAGGGATACAATCTCCATAATGAAGGAAGCGGGATTAGATGTTGGAATCTTAGGAATGCAAGAAGGATGTAGTGGAGACGCCGCTCGTCGTGCTGGAAATGAGTATCTCTTCCAAATGCTGGCTGAAACTAACCTAGCGACATTCGAGGAGATAGGAGTGAAGAAAATTGTGTCCTCATGCCCACACTGCTTCCACACCTTGGGAACAGAGTACAAAGACTTTGGAGGACAAGATATTGAGGTCATGCACCACTCTCAGTTAATCAACCACCTGCAAAACGAAGGGAAACTACCTGAACCAAGTCATGATGGAAATATCACTTATCATGACCCGTGCTACTTAGGAAGAATTGGCGGGGAAATGGATGCACCTAGAGCTGCGATTGGTGGTGTTGATATTGAGACTGAAAATCACGGCAGAGGATCATTCTGCTGTGGTGCGGGTGGCGCTCAAATGTGGATGGAAGAACATGTTGACGAAGGATACGATCGTGTTAACATAATCCGCTCTAAGGAATTAGCTGCAACTGGTGCTGATACTGTTGCAGTTGGTTGTCCATTCTGTTCTACGATGGTTACTGATGGGCTTTCTTCAATCGGTTCAGATATGGAAGTAAAGGATATTGCCGAAATCGTTTGGGAGCAGATAAAAGCAAATGACGCTAAAATCCAAGCTGCAAAAGCAGAGTGAAACTCCTAATTAAGTAAAGACTGAGATACATTCTCGTCTTGAATTCCGTCACCGAAATCCTCTCTTTCTTGTTGGTTCATGTCACCACATTGCAACGAGTAATCTAATACTTCTAGAGTAGCTTCGGGATGAAATTGAACGGTTTTTATTGGTTTTGTGGGGTGCTTACACACAGCAATTTCACAGTGACTCGAACTGCCTATCACTTCCATTTCCCCGGGGTTTACGACATGGTCTTGGTGGGTGAAAAGTTGCCTCTTGACTGTTCCATCAGTATAGGTTACATCCGCTAAGAAAGAAGATCCTTCATCAGCTCTTTGAACTTCTCCGCCAAGGGCTTTACAGATTATTTGGTGACCAAAACAAATCCCGTATAGTGGAACCTCACAATCTCGGATCAGTTTAGCGACTTCATCCATCCAGTCTTCCCACATTGAGACATTCCTTCTACTTCCAGTGATGACAACAACATCCGATCTGATTGGTTGTTCGATTCGAGTTCCAAAACCATAATCTCTAGCTTCATTAGTGTGTGGGGCCCAAAGTAGAACATCATGGCCAGGGAAATGGCGAACGATTTCTTCTACACCCTTTTTGCCAAAAGCTTCTCTCTCAGCAAGTAAATCTACAACAAGTAATTTTGGCATAAGATCAATCCTGCCCTTGTATGTCAATTTCAAAGGACTTCAAGGTTAGAATGAAAGAAATAACGAGCAGGTATTCCATCGGAGCAGCCCAATTAACCCATGATTGGATTAGGTCCATATCATTGGTTTCCAAGAAACTAGGATGTTCATTTATCGCCAATGTCATCGCAGTCATCATAATTGTAAATGCGATAAAACCTAATGATACCGAAGCGTAACGGAATCTCTTACCCTTCTCATTACCATGCTTCATTGCGAGATGTGTTGTAAAACACCAACCAAGTCCAAAGTAGAATACATTCATCGATGTTGTAATGTGCATATCTAGGTGGTCGTACATGTCCATAAACGACATTAGACTTATGTTAATCCCGGCGAAAACACCACTTAGCATAGATAACTCCATCCAATACCAACGTGTTTTTGATTTATTTTTGACAAATAATTTCCAAGATATAATGACAACTAGGATTCCTGTTATACACAATCCTCCAGTGAATATAGTTCTCTGTAGACCTGGATAGTCAGTTTCAGAGATGAAGAAAGGGAATGCCCTATACTCTCCTGAAATTATGTGTAAAATAGTTGATAGCGATATCGTGATTGATGGTAGTACCCACCCTATTCTAGCAATCA
>NZLM01000068.1 GCA_002694245.1 Methanobacteriota archaeon | reverse complement strand
TTATCTTGCTTCAATATGCTCTGAATGGGAAGACTCCACTGTGATTGCCTCTGACAGTGGAATAAATGTGATTCACATGCGAACAGGAATTGTTGTGTCTCCTTTTGGTGGCGCTTTAGCTAAGTTGCTATTACCTGCGAACCTAGGAGGAGGAGGTCCAGTTGGAGGCGGTAAACAGATGCAATCTTGGATTTCGCTAGACGATGAAATATATGCGATTCACCATTTGATGATGGAGGATAGCTGCGAAGGAGTGTATAACCTCACAGCACCAAATCCTGTCTCACAAAAGCAATTTGCGAAAACACTTGGCAAAGTTCTGCGCCGTCCAGCATTTATGCCCCTTCCAGGGTTCATGATAAAAATCATGTTTGGGGAAATGGGAAAGAAGTTGGTTCTCGAGGGTCAGGATGTAAGGCCTACAAGACTATTGGAATCGGGGTATGAATTTACTTATTCTGAACTAGAGCCTTGTTTTAGGAATTGCCTTGGCAAGGTAAAACTTTGATAAGTTGCTTCTTGTGAAAAAATTCGGTTAGTTTTGGTTTCTAAGCCATTCTTCACCATAATATCTCCACTGCTCAATTGTCCAGCCGGGAGGTAATCCTCCTGGAGGCAGTGGCAAATCTGAATCTTGAATTTGTTCATTCAGTCCACTAGTTTCCGAGGATAAGTTCACTGTCTCTGTAAATTTGTTTCTTCTAATGACAAATACCGCAATTAGGCTTAACAGAATTATCGCAGTGACTGAGGCAAATATTTTCCAGCTAGCAAAATTAGTCTCTTCCTCTGATCTTGTTGCATCGTTAGGGTAAAAGTCGTTCAAGTCTGATATTCCATCTCCATCACTATCAATACAACCATTTCTGTCTATCGAAGAAGTGCCTGCAACCTCAGGGCAGTCGTCAGAAGTATCGGTTCCTTGTTGGTTTGTGTAACCATCTCCATCTTCGTCAGACCAACGGAGTCTATCTTCTGGCCACAAGTCGATATTATCGCTGTAACCGTCATTATCTATGTCAGGACAACCTAATTCAATCTCACTTGAAGTACCGAACGTATCAACGCACCAGTCGCCATTAGTTCCGTCTTGATTGTCCCCATAGCCATCTCCGTCTCTGTCTACCCATTGGGTCGGATCGTTGACCATCTCATCATTCAAGTCTGAGTATCCATCTCCGTCTGAATCCACGCAGCCTAGCCTGTCAATAGTCGAAGTTCCAAATTCTGATACACAATCGTCAGCATTTAACCCGTCAGAATTGTCGCCAAATCCGTCTCCGTCCATATCTTGCCATTGTGTGTTGTCAAGCGGGAAAGCGTCAGCTCCATCTGATATTTCCCATGAAGAATCTGGGTTTGAATAACCGTCATCGTCAGAATCAGGGCATCCATATCTGTCTATTGTCGAAGTACCCTCCACAATAATACATCCATCCGGAGTTGTTCCTGTAGGGGAGTTACCGTACCCATCCTCATCAAGGTCTAACCATTGTGTTGGGTCATTTATGAAATCATCCTCCCTGTCCGCCCAACCGTCACCATCAGTATCAAGACACCCGATTTGGCGTCCGTTGTATGCGGTTCCATATTCCAAGTTACACTTGTCTTCAGAGTCGTCAAACCCATCACCGTCATCGTCACTGTCTTCGGAGAAGTCATTACATCCATCTCCATCAAAATCGTTGCCGTAACTAGAAACAAATCCTAGCGGGCTGAAGGGACAGAGGTCCTGACCAACGCTAGAACTCACACAGTCAGTTTCAGGACCTCCAATATCACAGATTCCATCTGAATCATCATCTAGGTCTTCATCCGAATCTCTGCATCCATCGGAATCATAGTCAGAAGCCGATTCGCTCGTCCATCCAATCGGGCTGAATCTACACGCATCATACAGGTCTATTACTGAATCAGAATCGTCATCTTGGTCTTCAGTGTTATCTGCACATCCATCGCCATCGTAATCTGTTTCCATGCTTGATGTCCATTGATTCTCGCCGAATGCACATGAATCATTATTATTGGTTATTGAATCTCCGTCAATGTCATCATCACAAACATCTCCTACGCTATCTGAATCGTAATCTGCCTGGTCAAAGTTTGCATCGTTCACACAATTGTCCAGTGAATCTCTGACTCCATCTTCATCTACATCTGGCCAAACGTCGATTCTGACGACTTTATTCTGACTCCCGTCAACGTAGTACAATTTACCTTCCGGTCCAATCTCTAGCCCCATCAATGAACTTGCAGTTGTGTTTACAGTTTCAACAAGAGAACCAGATTTACCGTTTGTCGATAGGTCATAAGCAGAAATTCTATTGTTCCCATTCTGCCCTACAAACAACGTGTCTCCATCCAGTGCGATTCCGCTTGGTTTTGACAGGCCAGTGTCAATAACTCCCCACTCTGCGCCAGTCACCCGGCTATATTCTGCCAGTGGTTCAAACTGTGTACTGTCCCCCAGTATGTTAGTGGTGGTTACAGTTGTATCATGTGTATTCACCCACAAAACCCTGTTTGTGCCCGTATCTGAAATGTAAAGTATTCCGGTGGAATCATCCAATATCATGTGGCTCGGAGTACTTGGAGTTCTTGATAGCTGAATGTCTGAATATCTCCTTACAACACCATCTGAGTGGTCATCCATACCTGTGTCGTGGTCTTCCTTGAAATCGTAGTAAACTAAGTGTCCATAGTATCCATCAAAGTACCAATAGGAATTTCCTGAGTCGTGAGCAACTCCCATGCCTAGTGGAGATTCATGTAACATGTCAATGTGGCTTCCCCCGTATTGGTCGTTCTGGTGCTCCATTGCAAAGTGACTCAAAGATGATGGCCACAATGCTGGTCCCATGAAGTTGTTAGGATCTGCTTGTCCATTGTATGTGTTTCTTGATTCTTGACCAGTTGCAAATGTGAAATCGAATTCAGAGTCATAAGCACCAAATGCGATTGAACTAACCTCTTCCATGAAATGGTTCCTGTGAGAATCTAGTCGTTTCTCTGAGTACTGATTTGATTCCCCTGTATTGTGCACAATAACCATACTGTCATCAGCACGGTTTACAATCCATAACTCATCACTCCTAGCACTTGATGGATGGAATTCAAGGTCTCTTGGCACGTTTAGGCCATCGCTTGCCGATGCTATGACCGTTTCATCAAATCCAGTGCCAAATTGTTGTACAATTATTTTGTCACTGCTTTGTGATATGTTTACTTCCTCTTGTAAAATTGAAATTTGGGTTGTCGCAAAAGGAGTTAGCGACAATAAGACCATCACGACCAGTGCCTGAGGCTTCATATTTTGAAACAGGCAGGTCAGATAAAAATAGTTGACTGTAGTATGTTTAGTCTAAAAGAATTCACAAGTACATGTATTCATTCTCTTGGTTAATTCAAAATTTGACATTTTTTCCCCCTTATGCCCGCCAAAATTAGTTATACTCTGAGGATATTAATCCACAGTAATGTCAGACAGTGAAACCTATGATGAGGATTTGATAACGTCAGATAATTTTGAAGAGAAAACCATGGACGATATCAAAGTCCATATTTCGGGCGACTCAATATTATCACGTTCGAAAGGAATTGCTAGCATCGATATTAGTTCAATCATAAATTCAAACAACAGTTCTCCGAATCAGTTTCTTCTTTCTATATTGCTTTCAATAACTGCAATTATGCTAATCATCATTTCAATTTTTTCTAACTCTTGGATGACAGGTGTTGAATCAGACGATCATTACGGGATTGAATTTGGACTGACAGGATATTACGCTTACGAGGTCGGTGTGGAAGATGATTCTGCCGGTGGTTCTTATTCAGATTCCTCAGAGTGGGGTTTCGATGAAGAAAACGCAGGAAGTAGAGCATATTTTGCTGGACTTGCCGGTCTTATCTTTTTGATACTTGGAATCATCTCTGCTGCTTTCACTCTCTATCTTTTTGTTATGGAAAGTATAGGTCTTCAGAGTTTCAGTCACCTTGGTCGCCTAAGATTTTCTTCTGGTGGATTGGTGATTGTTGGATGTACTGTTTGGCTTATTTTATTCCCTACGACACAGATGGTAGAATTGACAGACATTAATTTCGACTTAGGTACAGGATTCTACTTAGCTTTGCTGGGAGGAGTTGCAGGCGCTTTGTCTGGAGTTATGCAATTTGGCTCTGAATCGTCCTCGACGGGGAACAAAAATAGCGAAGATGAAATAATGATGAAATCAGATATAATTGATTGTGTTAAACGTCTTAGCTTAAAATCAATTAATAAGACAACTGGAATACTAACTCTTACAATATTTTCAATTATTGTAATTTTCATATCAATGTTCACAAACCTCTGGATGATTGGGACTTGGGAGGGAGAAGAAGGAGAATATCACTACGGTCATTTTGGCCTCCACGAGGAGTCTTTAGAATTCGATGGTGACACTTACATATTGGACTATTCTTTTGATGGTTGTAAAGAAAGTCAGCTTTGTTCGGATATCGGTAAGGCAGGATTCTCAAGTTTTGTTGTTCTGCTAATCAGTATATCTATCCTAGTTGCAGCAATGGTTTTCATCCACCTTGACTCAATTGGATTATTCAAATCCAATTATGGCAAAATTGCTGCAATACTTGGTGGAGCTGTGTCAATATTAGCAACTCTTGTGTTTTACACAAAGTTCCCCGATTTGTCTGATGACAATACCATTACATCACCTGGAATTTCGCTATTTCTAGTAGGATTTAGTGGAATAGTTGCAATTGTTAGTGGATTAATGGTTCCTAAATCAGAAGGGCACTGAGAAGTGTTACGCCGTTTATGGGGCTCGAACCCATGACCTTGGGATTAACAGTCCCACGCTCCACCAACTAAGCTAAAACGGCACTCTTGCCGAAATGCATTTCCTATATGACGGCTTCCATCAAATCATACATTTTTCGAGGTGAAAACCTCGATTACCCTGCTTCGAATGTATGGTTTCTGCTCGGAGATTTTCAATGAGTTTTGTATTCTTCTAAGTATGTTAGAGTCAACCTCACTTTCAGAATCTATCATCATCCAAGTTTCACCCTCTTCAATATAATCTCCTACAGTTTTAGTAAGCGTGATACCTACTCCGTGATTAATTTCCTGACTAGTACCGGTACGTCCAGCACCAAGAGTGCAGAGTATTTTCCCTATTTCAAGCGCATCAATAGAACTAATGAATCCGGTGTTATGACTAGACAACGTTGTTTGTGTTTTCCCTCTTTCAAGTACAGACCATGGATCGCTAATTAACTGGTCCAATACCGAATCGGTTACTCCTTGTCGAGAGCACATAAGTTTGAATTCTTTCAGTGCACTTCCATCTGCAATATTTTTCTCAATGTCATATCCTAGGGCGCTAGCCTGTGCCTTTACAAGGTCCATAGTATCCTCAGGGCCTGAGTTCTTAAGACATTGAATGCACTCTACAATCTCGTGACTATTTCCAAACATCATTCCAATTGGATTATCCATCTCAGTTACTTGTGCAGTTACGTCTATTCCCAAATCAGTCCCTGTTCGCGTCATTGATTTTGCTAATGCGAAAGCATCCTCTTTGCTCTTCATGAATGCTGCTTTTCCGCATTTTACATCCAACACTAATTTTTCTAGACCTTCTGCAGCTTTTTTCGATATAATAGAAGCAGTGATTAGCCCTATTTGGGGGACAGTTCCAGTTATGTCACGAATCGAATATAGAATTCTGTCAGCTGGAGCGATCTCATCTGTTTGTCGAGAAATAAAGCATGGGTTTTCTCGCATCTCTTCAAGGGTCAGGCCTGTATTGAAACCAGGTATCGATTCTAATTTGTCGATGGTTCCCCCAGTATGAGCCAGTCCCCTTCCAGCCAACATAGGTACAGTAGCACCAGCGGCTCTTAGGGCTGGTGCCAAGATAATACTCATCTTGTCTCCCACCCCTCCCGTGGAGTGTTTGTCAACTCTTCCAACTTCGGTTTTCAATACCTTACCAGCATGTAACATTGCAGATGTTAAATTGCTAATTTCAGATGACTCTAAGCCTCTAATCTGGCAAGCCATCAAGAAAGCACCAAGTTGTTCTCTTGGTATTGTCTCAATATTCTCGCATATGAATGTAAAATCATCAGAGGTAAGTGTTAGTGAGTCCCTCTTTGCTTCGATAATCTCAGGCATCGAGCGCATATTTTCACCCTAAGATGCAAGACCGATTTCTACTAACCTTTGGTGTAGATAATCTCCGGCATTGATTGAATCATACAACGCTTCTCCGCCAGTCATTTCAACAAATTCCGGCAGTGGAGTTAGGTCAACATCGTTTCTAGGGTGAACGAACATTGGCATTGAATACCTATCAGAGGTAGCATCGGGTGGGTTGATTACTCGATGAGTTGTTGACTTGAATAATCCATTTGTCAGATTTTGTAGCATATCTCCACTATCTACGATTATGTGTTCATGGTTTCCTTCAACTTCTATCCATGTGCCATCATGATCCATAACTTGTAATCCATCAGCGGTAGCACCAACCAGGAGAGTAATCAGATTGATGTCTTCATGCTGTGCGCTCCTGACCGCTCCAGTGGGTGAGTTTTCGCCTAATGCAGGGTAGTGAATCACTCGCAAGATTGTGTTACCATTTTCTGCCATATCTGGAAGCCAGTTGTCATTCTTTCCTAGGTAAACAGATGCTGCAGCCAATAACTCTGAGCTCATTGACTCCATAGCGTTGTACAATCCATCAATTGATTCTTTGAATTCAGCAGGCTCTGTGGGCCAAATATTCTGTGGGAAGTTAGGATCGTCAATAGTCCGCCCGGTTTGCCAAAATTCCTTCAAATCAGGGGCTATGTTGTCTTTAGCATGTTCCACACCAAATGGAGTAAATCCTCTCTGCCTGAAGATTTCAGCTTGCTCATAACGTTTCTTTGCTTCATCTGGTAGTTTGAAAAATTCGTCTGCCACTTCGTATGATTTACTGATTGAATCAACATCGATTCCATGACCTGTTAATGCAAAGAAGCCAATGTCCTGCAAGGCTTTACCCATTTCTTGAACAAAGTGTTCTCTTCTCTCTCCACCTGCTCTCCAATCTCTTAGGTCGCAAACAGCGAGTGTTCTAGCCATTTCAATCACGTAGTTTTGCTACAAGCTTTAGCATCTCGATGTATAACCATATCAATGTCATAACAAGTCCAAATGCGCCATACCATTCCATGTTCTTGGGTGCTCCGTACTTTGCACCGTTCTCGATCATTCCAAAATCAACGATTAGGAATAATGCTGCCACAGTCAAGAAAACTACACTGATGCCTATTCCAATTGGTCCACTGCTGTGGAGGAAAGGAATTCCAACCCCTGCAAATGATAGTAAAAAGTTCATCACGTAAACAATCATAATTGCACCAGCGATTGATGAAACAACAATAACAAATTTTTCTGTTGGTCGAATTAGCCCCATCCTGTAAATACCTAGCATGGTGAAGAACACTGCAACAGTGCCGACTAATGCCTGTAGTATTACACCTTCTTTTCCACCGAGGTAAAATTCCTCAATCATGTAAGAGAATGATCCTACAAAAAGGCCCTGCATGAGGGCGTAAATGCTCATTAGAACCTGAGGATTATTTGGACGAATGAAAATAATAGAAAGTGCCAGGACAAGCCCTCCAATCGATCCACCAATAATCATTAGAGAGGTTAATGCCGGGGTCTGGACTACAATGCTGTAAGATGCTAATGCTGCTATTGAAACAAGACCAAGTAGAGCGAATGTTTTGCTAATCGTTCCCTCAATAGTCATTCTTTCAGAGGTTAATCCCCCTCGGAAATATTCTGGGTTAAGCGCTGGGTTACTACTGCGATATACCATTTGACTCAAGTAGCGCTAGCACCACTCCCTTGTCAATCTTATGCGTTATTGCCTTGCTTTTGTTGCTGATACCACTCTGCTAGTTGTTCTTCAGTCCATCCTGCATCTAGGTATTTCTCAACTTGGTCTCTTGTCCAACCAGGGAATTTACTCATGTCAGGCCCATCCATATCAGATTGAGAATCTTCATTGTGTGCCTCCCAGTTTTTGTCAATTTCTGAATCTATCAGAACCGTTTCCTCACCTGGCTTCTCTTTTCTTAATAGAACCGTAGCTGCTCCGATTAGAACCACTACTGCACCCACAATCAGAATTAGCATGAATGTCATGCCAGATGATGATTCCTCCTCCTCTTTGTAGGATTGTTGTTTATTTTGCTCATTTGAACAACCTTGGCTATCTATGGCAACACCAAGTTCGGTATCAGGGCACTCATCGACCAAATCTGGCAATCCATCATTATCAGAATCGATTTCCTCTTGTGTTGTTTGGTTGTCATCATTAGTTGTGTTATCATCTGTTGAGGTGTTATCCTCTTGTGTGATATTTGGTACGCATCCAATAATGGTGTAATCGTCAATCCCATCACCATCAGCATCTGCAAGATTTAATGCATCTGTAGCGGTAACATCTGGATTAGATGTTGCCCAGAGGATCTCATCTGAATCTAGTATACAGTCTGAATCTGTGTCTGGGGAGTTTGGATTGGATGAGTATGAGAATTCTCCAATGTTTGTAATGCCATCATTATCAGAATCTAGTAGAGAGTCTTGATCTGTTCTTGATAACCCATTTTCTACTTCCCAATAATCAGGCATACCGTCGATATCGGTGTCCGTGTTGTCATCAAATCTATTCCAATCCTCCCAAAATGAATCATAATATGGAGATGTAACTGCTTGTGAATGTATAATCAACCCCATCTCTCGATTTCTTAAAATTGAATTGTCTCCCCAGTTTATACTAGAAATTAATACACTCTCTCCATCGATAATTACTCCCTTATTGTGAAGTTTAGTAACTGTTTCATTTTCAGACATCAAAATTGCTTGAACGTCTCCTTCCCATTGATTCAATTCGTTTACTGCCTCTCTAATCCCTGGATTATCGTTGACATAATGCTGATTAATTGCTAGTCGAATTGAAACGCCTCGCTGTGCTGCGCTCTCCAGTTCGTCGAGAAGTGGGTTTTCTTGCCAGCCCCAATACCAGTCCATCTCGAAGTATTGTAGGGACAGTAGAATTTCACTATCTGCGGATGAGATCAGTTGAGCAAGACCTTCCATGCAATCGTCTGGGCAGGTGAGCAACTCACCGCTAATCGGACCGGAGATACTCTGCATCATATCCCCGCCAGTGGTTGCTACTGGTGGGTTGTAGGAGCCTTGTTCGGGTTGCTCAGTGAGGAAGTTCTTGTCGACAACATGCAGCTGACTCGGGTCTTCATCAAATTCCATTCTTTCCAGTACTATTGATGCTAGGTCAGTACTTTCTACAATCACTCCCCAGTCTCTATTTCCACTTCCATCTGATGGTATAGACGATTCTTTCCAGTTACCTGATCCAAGCCAAACTGTGTTTGAATCCACAACAGCGATTTTGGAGTGAATATACTGGTATGGAGAAGATGATGAGGAGGTAAATTGCATGACTTCAGCCCCAGCATTCTCTAACTCCCAAGCGATTCCATTGCTTTGTCCGACATTGTAATCNCCCCACCAATCTTCAGGTTCATGAATNACTACAATCACTTCGACTCCTCGCAAAGAAGCNTCGATCAGTGCTTGGGCAAGACCAGTATGNTGAAGTTGGTAAATGTGCAGATGNATNGAANTGTTAGCGGAGTCGATCATGTTCAGTACTTCGCTATATCCATACTCAGGACCAATTAGNGGTGTTACAACAGAATCTTGAGAGAATGAATTNANTCCACANAAATGGCTGGCACCAGCAACTGACCAGCGTGACTGCCAATCGTTTGAGTTATCCATGTCTGGCATGTCTCCACAACCATCACCTCTAAGGTACAAAATTCTGTCAACTGAGGTTACAGGTTCGGCTATTGCAGGCCCATTCCAACCTTGCAAATCCGTTGGNCCGTTTCCATAAACAAANGTGTCTGCAACATNTCCGTCAGGTGAAACCAATTGCATTGCAGCACCACTGTTAGGCATCCATACTGGGTAGTTCATCACATCATCTGCATCCAAGATTAAAGTCGCTCCCATAGCCTTGACAGCACTTGCATCCGGNCTAATGATTACAGATGCACCTGCCATTATTTCNCCTGAGGTGAAAGTGCCATTGAAGGTAATACCTCCGGTTGTTGTTTTTCGGATTGACCAACCGTTTAGCACTGCAGTCAAATTTCCNGTGTTTGTTATTTCAAAGAATTCATCATTCTTTGTCTCACTCTTTTCTTCAAACATGAATCTNCTGAAGATAAGGTCGCCAGCAGCAGCAAAACTGCTCGAATCAGGCTCTTCCTCGCCAGGTGTTGGCCAAGGCAACGCTTGTCCATCAGAACTTATTGTCTTACAGTCAGTAACTATATTCCAGCCTACAAAATCAACATTGTTGCCATCAGGGTCTTCCAAGAATAATGAATCTCCAAGTCCACTCAAAAACCAATTTTGCATGGTAAATACCAACCTCTCACCTGGCTGAATTTCCATAGAAGAAGAGTTCCACAAACGAGCAGGTCTCAAATGGATTAGATCTCCATCTTCAGAAATCATTCTCCATGCACTGAGGTCGATAACTTCACTGCCGTTGTTGAATACCTCGACCCAATCATCAAGTGGACTTATACTACCATCAGAGCAGTATGCTAGTATTTCTGTTACCTCAATGGTAGTTGCCCCGCTATACGGAGATGTCTGTGGGTTTTCTTCTCCTGGGGTAGTCCAGGGGGCTTGTGACCAGTCTCCATTCCAAAACCAGTTCGACTCGCCTTCGGTACTAGAATTGTAAGTAATTGAAGAGATTAGTTGATTAGAAGAATCTCTTAGTTCAATAGTATCAGGATTTGTATTTTTGAGGTANAANCCTTGNCTNCCATTTATTGCGACCACAAATACTTCTCCTGGTTGTATAACAGTATCAGATTTAAACGGCATTTGATGGGGATTAATATTGAAATTTCTCGAGCCAGATGTAAAGTGCCAGTTAGCGATGTCAACAGATTGGTTACCGATATTTTTCAGTTCAATCCATTCTCCATTTGGCCATGTAGAGGTGTCATTACCCACAGCGTCAGGTAAGATTTCATTGAATGCTATGTTTCCGAAAACGGGTACATTACTTGGCTCAGGNTGGCCAGGTGTTGGGTAGCTTGAAGGAACCCAAGGTTGTAAGATATCTGACGGCTCAATTAGTGAAACATTCAGACCTGGGTCTGCCGTCCACCANGACTTGTGAACNACGTTGTCAAATTGATCTAGAAGCATGATGTAGTTGAATGAATTCCACAACTGTATATCGCCAAAGAATTGCACAAGTCTTCTGCCATCAGCAGATATCAATGTCCCGGGCTGACTAGCATTGTCCTTGAGGGACAATTGATCTAGTAGGGTAATATTGCCCATTCCATCTTTGATTTTCCAGCCCATCAAATCAAAATCATTGTTTCCTGTATTGTGAATTTCAANCCATTCTCCGTCAGGAAGAGGAGCTCCATCATATGTAGAATTGACTAAAACCTCTGAAATTTTGATTGGTGAATTTCCAGTCACGATTGCGTCCCAGTAAGGTGCATTACTTGCCTCGGGAGTTGGGTATGATGATACATCCCAAGAGAGATCGATTTGTTCTGAGAGGGTGTATCCAGGTGTAGTTGAGGACCAAGAAATTGTTTGCGAGGTTGTTCCATTAGGCCACACTAGCCTCAACGATTCACCGCCGTTGTTCAAGACACTCCATCCTGAACCGGTATCTGCTGAGAATACCCTATACTCATCTGGAGAGATTGTGAGAGANGATCCCACTAAATTTGTCTGATTGATTTGAATTATGTTACCGGCATTATCGACTATTGACCAACCTGTTAGGTCGATGTCAGCTTGTCCTGAATTCCATATCTCAATCCATTCACCATCTGGCCAAGTTCCATTATCTGCGAGAGAAAATGGGTTAGCCATTACTTCAGTAATCCTGAGGTCAGATGGAACAGTTCCAGCGGAAGCACTGTTTGCTGAACCTGGAGTTGGGGTGTTCGTAGATATCCAATCCGATGTTGGATTATTGCTATCCTCTTCTAAGCTAACACCAGAAGATGAGGTGTTCCATGATGCTTGATCAACAACATTTCCAGAGGCATCTTTCATTGTTATGTAGTCAAAGGTATTCGTAAGATAAAATTCTGAGCTTGGTGTTCCATTTCGAGCGATTACCATGTAATCTCCTGGCTCAATTGTCCAAGTGCTAGAGTTTCCTGCCTCGTAGCCGACAATTGACGTAGAATCGAAGTCTAATGTTTTACTTGCTTTGTTTTCTAGTTGCCAGTTAAGCACGTTAACTGCAGTTGATCCTGAATTGTATATCTCCATCCATTCCCCGCCAGGCCATGCAGCGTCGTCATAGCCATTGGGATTAGGTAGTGCTTCATTCAAGCAAACATTCCCTGCACATGCCATTGCTCTGCCGGAAGTCGCTTCAACCACATCAATAGTTGACAGATAAGGTGCCATTGCCATAAGGAAAACTAACAGAAAAGCTCGGCCCTTCATACTTCCACCATGTACGGGGTATACTCTATTGTCCTTGATGGTTTCTTATCTCAGAATGAAACGAAAAAGGCCCACAGGGGAGAGGACTTCCCCTGTGGGCCAAATTTACCGGCAATTCCGGTTTAGTTGGTTTCAACCTAGTCTTGCTAGCATATCTTCGATCATGTCATCCGGAAGGGCAACGTATCCTACATCGGATACATGCTCCATTCCTTCTTCGGAATAACCATACTCAAAGAAGCCACGAACTAAATCCCAGTTAGCATTGTTTACATTCATGTAAATCGCTCTTGATAGAGGTGCGTAGCTATTGTCTGCTACTGTC
>NZLM01000067.1 GCA_002694245.1 Methanobacteriota archaeon | reverse complement strand
GTCTCAAGCCTTTTGCGAATTCTTTCAACCAACTAAGTTCTTTACTAGGCGTTGTAAGACTGATAGATAACCATTTAAGCGTTCCTCCACAGGCAGGAATGTCACTTGCTGCAACACAGCAAGATCTATAAGCAATTAGATCTGGTGCTAAAGCTTTAGGAAAATGAACCTTAGACGCTGATACGTCTGTAGAAAAAATTAAATCTTTGTTTTTTGTGGAAAAAAGACCAGCATCATCTCCTGGTCCAATCAAAATACCTGAGGAGTCATTGAATTGACTCCCCAAGTTTTTAAAGTATTTTTGAAGAACTGAAAATTCATCCGATTCTTTCATAGAGAATCGGATAAATAATTAAGAATTATAGGCTTCAAAGAGCCCAGTAGCTCCCATACCGCCACCGACACACATTGTAACAATGCCGTATTTTCCGCCCCTTCTATTAAGCTCTCTTGCAACGTGTCCAACTTGACGTGAACCAGTCATGCCGAAAGGATGTCCGATTGAAATCGATCCTCCATTGACATTCAGTTTGTCGCTAGGAAGTCCTAATTTGTCTCTGATGTAAACAACTTGGGACGCAAAAGCTTCATTGAGTTCCCACAAATCTATATCTTCTAATTTTAAATTAGCAGATTTTAAAAGCTTAGGTATTGAGTAAACTGGACCAATTCCCATTTCATCTGGTTGACATCCAACAACTGTGAATCCTCTAAAATAAAGTTTTGGTGTTAAACCAAGTTCTAAAGCTTTTTCCTCGCTCATAACCAAAGTGACAGAAGCACCATCAGATAATTGAGATGAGTTTCCTGCAGTAACTGAACCGTTTTCAGGATCAAAAACTGGTTTAAGAGATGATAATCCTTCTAGGGTCGTTTCTGGACGATTACAATCATCTCGGTCAACAGTAACTTCAACATCTTTCTCTTCGCCAGATTCTTTGTTAACAAGTTTCATCACTGTGTCCATTGGAACAATCTCATCATCGTAATAACCGGCTGTTTGAGCAGCTGCAGTTCTTTCTTGGCTGGATAGAGCATATTCATCTTGCGCTTCTCTTGTAACGTTATAACGCTTAGCAACACATTCAGCAGTTTGTCCCATAGCATGGTAAATGCCTGGTACATCAGCAGCTAGCTTGTCGTTCACATACATGTGCATGTTGGTATTACCCTGCGTAGTCGAAATAGATTCAACTCCTCCAGCAATGATGCAATCTGAAAAACCACTTTGTACTTGAGTTGCTGCCATCGCAACAGTTTGAAGACCTGATGAACAATACCTGTTGACTGTCGTACCACCAACCTCAATTGGCAGCTTTGATAATACTGCAACGTTTCTTGCAATGTTATGACCTTGTGCTCCCTCAGGCGCACCACATCCAAGAATCATGTCTTCTACTAAAGAAGGATCCAAGCCTGGGTTTCGTTCTAATAAAGCATTTACTAAATGTGCTGTCATGTTATCAGCACGAGTTTGATTAAATCCCCCTCGAAATGATTTAGCTAGTCCTGTACGGACGCTATCTACGATTACTACATTTCTCATATATTCTCCTTAATTAAATGAACGTTTGATTATAAAGTTTTATTTGAAATATATCTAACAAAAAAAACCCTCGCTTGAGCGAGGGTTTTTTCTTTTTAGACTTGATTAGAAATTAATCCCAAATGACATACCAAACGATCTAGGCTCTCTCACCCAAACGTTAGTAGTATGACTAGTTGAGGAACCAGTCGTTGCCATACCAGTAATGTTTCTATCATCAGTTAGGTTCTGACCCCAAATGCTGATATTCCAGTCACCGTTAGTTGGAACAATGTTCAATCTGAAGTTCCACTCATCCCATGCAGGGATCTTGTAAGCATCATTATTGAAAACACTGTTGTAGTACTCTGAACGGTAGTAGTAATCCAATCTTGGAGTAACTTCAACATTGCCAGCTTGAGCGGTATAAGCTATACCAAAACCAACAGAAAGTTCAGGGAATGGCATTTCATTTCCTGTAATATCCGTAGCAAAACCAGTACTTATCCACTTACCAGACTCTGTTAGAGTCTCAACACACACTTCGTTTGCCGCAATGGTCAGCTCATTCGCAGTACCGGCAACAGTTGAACCGTGATCAGTCATAGCTTTGAATAACTTACAAATACCACCAGTTTGAGTTGAAGTTCCAGTACCTCTAAGCGCTAATGAAGGAAGTAAGGTTCCTGTAGGACCAGCAATTTCTACTCCACTTACTGTCACAGAATCAGGAGCGTATACCAAAGTACTTGTAGCAGTCCCGCCTAATGCGGCAGTTAAACAAGTATTTGGGCCACCTAATGCAGTAAGTATGTGACAAACGTCACTTCTTTCACCGTATGCAGTAGCATGAGAGCTCATTTCAAATGGGAATATTCTTAAGAGATCACCTTGAACAAGACTTTGCTTATCATCTGAAGCATCTAGAGGTGTTCCTTCACCGCCACATTCAGCATCAGTAGTATCACCGTCATTGTTTGGATCTAAACAGTAAATTCCATATGCAATTTCGTTAACACCTTTTAAGGCGTCTACTGTATTGAAGTTTGCAGTTTTAGTTGCAGCAGCTTTTTCATCATCAGTAGGGTCTGTAAGAAGAGCAATTGCTGCCTTAGCTGCACCAGCTTGAGATAAAACCAACTGGTTTACTTTTGCATACAGGGCACCAAAACCATCTTTGTTGACCAAGAAAGTGTTTGCAGTTGAATCTTTCAAAGCATGCCACTTGCTGCTTGTTGCAGTTTTTCCAGCATAGTGTAAACCGATATCGTGGTTGTTGATCATGCTGAAAGTTCCAATTTCAGACGTTTGGTAATTTACCATAGCGTTGAAAGTCAAACCTGGAACAGTCGGCGGAGCTAGATAAAGCTCAAGTTCCGCACCATATTGTTCTAAAGGCAAACCTTCGTTTATACCTGTTTCGTTTCTAATTACACTGATGGTGTAATTTTTAAAGTCGTTATAGTAGAAGGAAGCATTAGCAGTTAGACCTACTTCGGGAACAGTAGCTTTTACACCAAACTCCACTGCCTTAACCTCAGTACTAGGATAAACGAATTCAGTATTTGGGAATTTCGCAGCATTAAAAGGTGGGTTAAATCCACCACCTTTAAATCCTTGAGAATAACTCATGTAAAAAAGAGTATCTTCATCTATTTGATAATCCCAAACAAATCTTCCAGTTGTTTCAGAAAAATCCTGTATTGGATCAACATTATTTGCTACATAGTTGGCATTATCTNNAGGTAANGNNCCTAAGGAAATAGAACCGTTAGNAGCTCCTGTATTAGGCGTTGAACCTATNGCTTGNCCNGCNGTTTTNGCNGTNCCATCCACACACGANTCGTTGTAAGTAACGGCTCCAGTAGTGGCGCTAATNCTTGAAATAGATTTAGGTATGTAAGCCCCATTTACTTTGTTAAATCCTCCACAAGTGCCAAGAACTGCTGCGTTCCAATTTGATGCCAAAGGCACCTTATAAAAGTATGCGTTATCAACAATTGATTTAGTATCTTCGTTGTATCTAAGTCCTAAAGTAAGCTTGTGTTGATCACCAACATCAAAGTAAAACTCGGTAAAGATAGCTGCAGAGTCCAGACCATAACGTTCTGTAACGTTATGGAAGTTCTCAGTGTAAAGACCATCAATTCTCGCAGTCATATCATAAGCAATTGCGACATTGGTTAAATCTGCATCAGCACCAGGTAAGCCAGAAGCAACAAATTGAGCTTTAGCTAATCCTGCCGCACCGACCAATGCTTTACCAGATGCAATGACTGCAGCTGTACAAGGCCCTACAGGGGCTGGAGCTTGTGAACAAAATATCAAACCGTTGTAAGCATCACGATAGTTTCCAGCAATTGAACCAGGAGCAAGCAATCCGTTTCCAGTAATACCTGATGCGTATACGTCGTACATCGTGTTATTACTTTGGGAAATGTCAATTGCACCAACTAAGAAATTAAAAGGCCCNTCCAAATCAGAAACATATTTAATCTCNTAGGTNGTCTGTTTNCTACCNGCNTGGGAAGCATCACCAGACTGAGGATTTAGAGAGTAATTTCCAATACCTTCACCATTAGGACAGAAAGAACCGTTTTTAAAATCTTTAACTGTACAGTTCGGCTTGATAATTTCGTTTGAAAATGCCATTGGGAACCCTTCGTTATAAAAGGGCAACGCAGCCATTGTTGGCAACCATCTCACTCCATTTGCTTCTTCTGAAGTAGAACCAGCATCTCTGTAGAAAAATCTTTTCTTNTTGCTATAGGCAACAGATAAAGATCCTTGATCAAAATCGTGATCATAAATTAGTTGTGTAAGTGATTCTTGAACATCATGCGTTGGAGTTTTCCAATCGTTAGTTTCAAAAAATTGTGTTGGACGATTTGTGTAAGTATCTTGAAGGGCTCCAGTTGGTTGGTAGGTTTTAGTACCACCAGCTGCACCNTTAGTTAAATTAGAGGGNACGTAAAANCTAANNGCTTGTCCTANAAGAGCNGGCANNGTNGACCCATTTGACATCGGGTGAATTGCATCAAAAACTTGATTACCACCAATTACACAACCCTGTACCAAACTTGAAGCGGTGTCACAAAAAACACCACTAATTTGTATTCTGTTGGATTCTTCATCATAAGCATTGTGCATAAGAGTCAAACTAGAGTCATCNGTTGGATTCCACTGAAAAGTAGCTCGCCATTGATANCTNTCNCTGTCATCGAAAGCATTATCAGTAGCTTTGGAATAAAGATTTTTAGTTACACCATCTTTTTCAAAATTTGTAAAAGCAATACGCATACCCAAAGTATCACTTATTGGTACGTTTAACATTACATCCAAATTTTTAAGGNNATCAGAACCATATTGAACTTTTACATTGCCATAAAACTCATCAAGATCTGGTCTTGCAGTAATCAAGTTGATCACCCCACCTGTTGAGTTTCTACCAAACAAAGTTCCTTGAGGACCACGCAGTACCTCAATTCGTTGCATATCTAAAAAGCCAAGTTCGTTTGTTGCAGTTGATCCAAGAGGCAATCCATTTACGTGAGTCATCACACCAGCATCTGAACTGGATGAAACGGCAAAGTTAGCTACCCCACGAATGGCAAAACCACCACCGTTGAAAGCGTCTGCGCTATAAGTTAAACCGGGAACTTGAAGTTGAAGGTCACTTGCATACTCAATTTGACGCTCTGCTAGAATTTCGTCACTGAATGCTGATACCGCAATCGGAACTTCTTGTAAGCTCTGCTCCGTTCTTTGTGCAGTAACGACAACTTCTTCAATTGTTGCTTGGGCATGAATTGTGGTTGCTAAAAAAGCAGTACCTACAAAAGCCAAGAAAACTTTTAAAAATTTACTCATTTAGAATCCTCCCCTGAATGAGTTATAAAATATTTAGAGAAAATTAAACTTATAAAAAGATTTATAACCTTTAATAATAAGCTTAAGGATTTCTCCCCCTATGACATCGATAATACCTATTTTTAAAAGTACTGCAACCTTTTTTCAGCTGAGAAAGTTTGTCCTATAATGGCTTTTATTTAAGGATATTTTTTAAGATTTATGAAAAGAAAAGAAAGAGCTTTATTCATAGAAAAAAAACTTAATGAATTATATCCTAACCCTAAGGCGCCTTTAGATCATAAAAATGCTTTCACTTTTTTAGTAGCAGTTTTATTGAGCGCCCAAACTACAGACAAAAGAGTAAATCTTGTTACAAAAGAACTTTTCAAATTGGCCGATAATCCTCAAAAAATGTTGGATTTAGGTGAAAAACAAGTCTATGAACTAATCAAAACTTGTGGACTAGCACCCAAAAAAGCAAAAGCTATTATTTCTACTTCAAAAATTATTCTTGAAAAACATCAGGGAAAGGTTCCTGATGAACTGAGCCTTCTAGAAGAGTTGCCTGGAGTAGGCCACAAAACAGCTTCTGTTGTAATTAGTGAATTCTTTGATAAGCCTGCTTTTCCAGTGGATACGCATATTCATCGTTTAGCTCAGAGATGGGGCTTAACAAATGGTCAGTCGGTTAAAAAAACCGAAAAAGATTTAAAATTAATCTTTGATGAAACGAGTTGGCGAAACTTGCATTTGCAATTCATTTTTTATGGGCGAGCTTACTGTTCAGCAAGAGGATGTGATGGAACGATTTGTTTTATGTGTAAAAGTTTATATCCTAATAGAAAAACAAAAATTAAAACCACAAAAGCTTAAAATAATTTCCCAGCAGAGTATAATTTATTCTTTTGTGAATTTATGTACGGAAATAACTTATCAATTAAATCTTTTGACGATGATCTCTGGCAAGCATTAGAGAAGGAAAGAATTAGACAAGAACAACATATAGAACTTATTGCTTCGGAAAATTATGCCTCTCCAAGAATTCTCGAGGCCCAAGGTTCTGTGCTGACTAATAAATATGCTGAGGGCTATCCTGGCAAAAGATATTATGGCGGGTGTGAATTTGTTGATGTTGCCGAACAACTTGCAATTGATCGTGCTAAAGAATTATTCAAAGCTGATTACGCTAATGTTCAACCACACTCTGGCGCAAGTGCTAATGCAGCCGTCTTCCTTGCCCTGCTAAATGCTGGGGATAAAATTCTAGGAATGAGTTTGGACCATGGTGGTCATCTGACTCATGGCTCAAAAGTCAATTTCTCTGGAAAAATTTATGAATCTTACAGTTATGGTATCAATCCTGAAACCGGCGACATAGACTACGCTCAAGTCGAAGCTTTAGCGAAAGAGCATAAACCTAAATTGATTATCTGTGGGTTTTCAGCTTTCTCTGGTATTTTAGATTGGGCTAAATTTAAAGAAATAGCTTCCTCAGTTGATGCACTTTTATTGGCTGATATTTCACATGTTTCAGGTCTAGTTGCTGCGGGGCTTTATCCTAATCCTTTTCCTCATGCGGATGTAGTAACAACAACAACTCACAAAACTTTAGTTGGTCCAAGAGGAGGATTGATACTAGCTGGTCCAGACGAGGGGTTACAAAAGAAACTTAATTCAGCTTTATTTCCAGGTTCTCAAGGAGGTCCTTTAATGCATGTGATTGCTGCCAAAGCGGTCTGCTTCAAAGAGGCTATGGAAGAAGAATTTAAGTTATACCAACAACAAATTCTTTCCAACGCAAAAACCATGAGTAGTAAATTTATGGATAATGATATTGACATAGTTTCCAATGGAACTTCGAATCACATGTTTCTGGTAAACCTTATAAAAAATGATGTTACTGGAAAAGATCTTGAAGCTGCATTGGGAAATGCCTTCATAACCGTTAATAAAAATTCCGTTCCTAACGACCCCAAATCCCCATTTGTGACTTCTGGAATTAGAATTGGAACTCCTGCGGTTACTAGAAGAGGTTTCAAAGAAAAAGAGGTAACTCAAATCGCAGATTGGATTTCTCAGATTATCAAAAATATTGAAGACCAAAA
>NZLM01000066.1 GCA_002694245.1 Methanobacteriota archaeon | reverse complement strand
GAGACACTTTTGGATCACAAGGAATTACTATACGAAATAGAGATGGTGTTTTAGTTGATTGGCATGCAAATGTATCAGTTGACAACGGAACACCCGTAATCCAATTCGCCTCAACTGAATGTGGCCACGGTACCTTCATTGATTTACCAGACCATGGATCTGTTCTAACTACAGACAAGACAATACCAATAATCGGAGCATGTGAAGGTATCTCTTACGATTTAGTTAGTAGCGATGGTAGAGAAATCACCGTTATCGACGAGGAGATTATCTTCCAATCAAGTGGTACCGTTGGTGTTGTTGGGGTAATTACAGGCACTGTGAATTGTGACACAGGTAGTCCAATCGATATCCGTCATGAATTCGAGATTTTAGGAAACATCCCCATTGAAACCAAATTTGAAGCTGATATTCCAGTTACAGAACTCAGTGAAATTAGAATTCCATTATCGGTAGAGGGCACTGGCAAACAAACCTGGTTGGTTGGAATAGATGGCCCGCTATCGAGAATTGCAGAAACTGATGTTGCGTGGGAGATTGAAGATGGTGCAGAGATAGTATTAGACATCAATCCAAACGGACTATTGCAGGAAAGAATGTCAGTAAAAGGAGAACTAGTTCTTGCATCTGATTCTGGACATCGGTATATCATACAGGTAGACTTAGTCGCAACTGATAATGATCAGTCGACTTTTGAAGAATGGACAAGTCCTTCTCTACTTGTTCCCCTTGCTCTAGCACTAAGTTGCCTTTGGGTTATATTGGGAATCAATTCATCTTCCCGGAAGGTGGCGACTGATGTTGAGGAAAACCCAATCTCCTCTCTTGAGAGCGATGACCCAACCTTTGTTGACGCCTTCGGCGAGCCTTACTGAAAGGCATACCTCCTCCCAATTCGTTGGAGATTCTGCCTCCATTTGCATTAACCAAGGTGCGTGGTCGACATCAACAGGTGTTGTGTACACTCTCCACCTGCATCCATACTTGAAACCAGGTCGCATTAGTAAACCTCGTGAGTTCAATTCATCGAATAAGTCTGTGATATCGTTTTCGACTCCTTCTAACCACTGTGTTTCGTCGTCTCTGAGAAATATCCTTGATAGATGTTCAACACCGAGATTTGGGTATTTATCACGCGTTGCTGGTTCAAGTTTACCTCTTGGGTCTACCAGAGATAATTTGTACATTGTTACGTCCATTTCGTCATCAACAATTGCTATTTCACATTGCATATTGTTAGCAATAACCTCAGTTGTCCAATCTAATAGTTCATCAATATCGAAACTATCTCCTGTTCTAGCCCATTTCACTTCGGCTAAAGCCTCTCCTTTGCTTGGATGAGATTCACGAGACCACCGTAACCACTTGCCTTTAATTGGGACAACTTTGTCTCCAGCATTCCTTACAACATCAAATGCAACTGCCTTATGGGCAAAGCTTTGATTTTCTGATAATCTATCTTCAACCCAATTACTTGGAAGCGGTATGTGCCTGTGCCAGTGGCAAAACATCAATTCCTCGTCGTTTAGTATAATACCGCCTTCAACCGGTACACCAAGAGCTGATTTTTGGTGCAGTCGGTTAGATAATGGTGCCGATATGAACCATCCCCCATCTTTTTGTATCGGTAATGGATTTTTCTTTGATGGCCCATCCTTTGACAGACCAACTGGTCGAGTTGGTCGAGACCTTGGTTTGGACTTACGACCCTCTGCCATGGTTGTCCGACAGTGACCAGTCTTATGTGCCTCCCCCCTATCACATTAACAGGGAGAGGGATGGTAGACGGCTACCTCGGTACGATGACAACTGAAGAGCGTATGTTGTTGCACCTGTACGACAATCCGCTTCCAGAGGGACATTGGGAAGCCCCACAATCAGTGACGCAAGCAGGAATTTCTGCTGCTGTTCATGTTCAAAGAAAGCATGTACCTAGAACTCTTAAACGATTAGAAAACCAGTCGGAATTGATAATAGGACAGCGACACGTACCAGGTGCTAAACAAAGAAGACGGGTCTATGGGCTAACTTCTACTGGAAAGGAAAGAGCTTCCGAATTACGCAATCGAATTCTTGCAATGGAAGTAATCTTTCAAGGAGAAAAAACCTCTCTTTCAAAACTTAGAAAAGGTGGTCAGACAACATTAGATTTGCTTTCGTATATTGATGAAGGACTAGTTTTCTATGATTCACCAGTAATATCCCCGATTTCTAACCCTGAAGGTACCGCATCTCTTGACGCTCAAGCTGGTGAAGACCTCGTGAGGAGGGTGCTTTCAAGGGCCTGGGAAGATGGTAAAATAACAAAAGACGAGCAACAGTTGATAACAGAAGTTGTCGATTTTCTTGGCATGCATCCGGATAGGGTCAGAAGATTGTCAGATGAAGCGAGGCGTTCACAAAATGCTCCTCCACCAGAAGAAGTATACAGAGACATGCTAAGACAAGCACTTGTTGATGGCCAAATAATTGATGATGAAATCGCTTTATTGACTACAATGAGAGAAGCTTTCGGAATTGGATTAGAAACGCATGAAAAACTGTTGGCAGAAGCAAAAGAAGATCCTATTCTTGATGAGGCGACAATGGCATACAAAGCAACCCTTAGTACCGCCCTTGCAGATGGTATGATAACTTCGGATGAAGATGCGATGCTGAAAACATTAAGATTTAACCTCGGAATTTCGGACCATCGTCACGCATCTTTACTTGCAGAACTATTAGATAAGAATGAATAATAATTGGTGATTAAATGGGAATGAGCGATATTGAGCACGAAACACACGACCGTTTGATGAATTTACAAAAACAAATTGAAAATTTATCAGGTGAAGTTGTTCTAATTGGAGACATTATGCTTGACAGATACATCCACGGTTACGCAAATAACCTAAATTCTAGAGCACCTGTTCCTGTGCTTAAAGAAACACACAGACATGATGATGTTGGTGCTGCTGCACATGTTGCAAGAGGTTTGGAGAATATTGGTCTAGATGCCATCCTTTTCGGTGTTGTTGGTGATGACCAGCCTGGTGGGACCATAATCGATGCTCTCGAAGATGAGAAAGTTGATTGTGATGGAATTGCAATTATCGAAGATAGAATCACTACTGTAAAAACCAGACTCATCGCTGGAAGAGAATATCTTATCTCGAACCAACAATTAGTCCTTCGCTGGGATATTGAAGATGATTCGCCCATCGATTCTGAAGCACATTCTACTATTATCGATCAAGCGGTTTCACGAATCGCAAAATCAGATGTCTTGGTTATATCTGATTATGGTCAAGGTGTAATTACCGATGATGGTGCTGCTAGGTTAATTAATGCAGCAAAAGTCGCCAAAGTTCCTGTTATTTGCGACCCAAAGTTGACAGGTTTGCATCGTACGAAAGGAGCCGATTGGGTGATATTTCAGACTAGAGGTCTTGATCTTATGGCAAAACGCCTCGCATGTAGCGACTCATCCGAGGCGGCAAAATTGCTCATCAAAGAAAATGAGTGGGGCAATCTCATGGTTCTGCAAGGGGAAAACGGTGTCACTGTTTACACAGATAAGGATGAAGTAGTCTCAGCACCTTGCACACTGTCAGAACCAAGAGGTGTTATCGGCATCATAGATGCTGCTGCAGTAGCAGTTGCTGCTGGAGTTAACCTGAATCTTGCTGTTACCGATATTGCCCACCTAACTAATGCTGCATGTGAATGCATTATGAGTGAGAGACAAAATTTCACTTTAACTAGTAGTGATTTAGCAAACCGACTAGGAGAAGTTGCTTGGAGTTTACAAATTTCACAGAGGTGATTTTGATTGAGTTTTTGGATACGTCCAACTACTGCAGACATAGGAATCAGGGCGTTCGGTAGAAATCAGAATGATTTGTTGCGAGAGATGACACTCGGTATGCAGTCAATACTACTTGATGATGATAATGACCTAAACAGTTTGACTAGAAAAGCAGCTAGGTGGGAAGTTATGCATGATGGAGATGTTGAGATTCTTGTAGTGAAATGGCTTGACGAAGTTTTGTACCGAGCTGAGGTTCACAATGAATATCTTGTCGATTGTCAACCGATGATTAGGGATGGAATAATCGAATCCCAAGTCTCTTTTGTCTCGAAGGATGATGTAAACTATGAAATTGAAATTAAGGCCGTGACGACACACGAATTTGCATTTCGATATGTCAGTGATNNAGAGACTGTATCATCTGAGTGGGAGGAAATCCCNTCATTCAATGGTCCCGGTTGGATTGGAGATGTCGTCTTCGACATCTAGNGTTGTTAGAATNCCAAGTAGCAAACCTATGGGGCCGACAAACATACACAATGCTAGCACAGGCATCGAGAATTGTATTGGTTTGTCTGCAGCGATCATTCGCATCCAAACATACCTTCCTGCAAAGGTGTCCATTGCTAAGAAATGTAGCCACGCAAGTATGATCAAGTCATCTGTTGAAAACAAATTTACTACAATTTCAGGCGTAGGCATCTGAGTGCCAAGTGCCATCAATACTTCTGAAATATTTGGAATTAGTAAGATGGCATAACTCACAATTAAAGGAAGGATACAAATTCTCAAGTCACCGACAATTTTCTTTGTTATTTCATGCCTAGGCAAGAACCACATAAGCATCCACAAAGGTCCGATAAAAATCGAAGAAAACCAAAAACTCAACGTCATTACATCCATGTTATCGATAGTTCGCTAACGTGTTAGATTTACAATCGTTTGTATGTGGGTTGTCAGTGTAAGAGATGCTAATCAACTTAAGTAAAACATAGTGACATGTGTATCTGTTCATGAAGGTATTCTTTGCGATAAAGAACAATATGTAGTAGATAAGAATATTAACATCTAGGTCGAGATATATCTCATGACAGGTACACCATGGATCTTGAAGACATTTCAGATTGACCAGACCGGGTCTACAGGAGCGCATTTATTCATTGAAGCCAGACAACCTGGTATTTTTGCGTTTATACTAAACTTAATCGGACTTGATCCCACTGCTCAACTTAAAGTTACAAAAGGGGCAGTTAGCTTTCGCTCAACAAGCCTCTCGGGTATGACTGAAACCTCCACTGCTCTTACGCAGATAGGTTCATTCCAAGGAGGATATTCCAAACCAATAGGATTCTTAATTTTGGCAGTATTTTTCCCTATAATCGGTGTAATCATCGACATAGCAATCGAATTTTTCATCGTAACATGGGTTATGTTGATCGTATCGCTAATATGCTTGATTGCATATGCATTACAGAAAAATTTAGCATTTGGTTTTGAGACCTCCGGAGGCGCATACTATGGCCTGAGTTTCAAGAGAGGAGTTTTGAACAATGTAAAAGTCGATATTACACAGGTCGAAAACGCATTGCAACTCGTCAACGCTCTCATTGGAGCGGCATCGTTAGGAACTGATTATGCATTGGCAAGTGGGGTGCAAAAAGTTGCATCACAAACAACAATTTTAGCAGCTCCTCCAATAGTTCCACAGAGCAATATAATGCAATCCCAAGTCTACACAGAGCCTGCTACAGATAATCCTGTACCCAGTGTAAGCGCACAACCTGTTGCAAGTACTCAGCCATTAACCATGACTACTCCACCACCACCAATACAGGGTAATCAACCTCCCGGTGGAATATAAAGAAAAGTGGGAACTCCAGGGGTGGACTCTCGTATTCATGAGCCAATTCTACAGACTTCCTCCGTCCCGTTACCCCACGGCACCCATGGCCCCAGGTAGGGCTGCTCCGTTCCCGGCCTGACCTGATCCCCCGGTTATTCAGTTCCCGACTCCTTCCGGCTTCGGTTCATGACACCCGGGTCACGTGGGGGCGAGACATCGACGTCCGCCTGTAGGAACCCATGAACCGGCTGAGCCGCTCCCTGGCTTTCGGACCGCCATTTGCGATTTGCGGAAGAGGGCACGCAAACTCCCCTCCTATCCCGTTAACCCGAAATGACAGTGTGCTTTGAACCCACCGACTATCATTCATCAGTAGCCTCTTCATACTTTGAGGGGCAACTTGTCTTAATTATATCAGCCTCAAATACCCATTCACCTGATATGAATGAAAGCGTACCTTCGGCGTATACAGTACGGTTATCATCAAGACCATTTGAAACTGAAGCCTGAGAAAAATCAACTTTGATTTGGTCTGTTTCGCCATGCAGGATGAAGACTGAAGTGATATTATCTATCGAACCGTCAAGAACCTCACCTCTGATTGCAATTTGTCGACCCTCGAGGGAATCCGGACTTTCCATGACTTCATCAACTGTTCTTGTTGCCTCTGGAGCTTCAAGCAATAGTGTGGCCGCTAAAGCCACGGTTAGAAAGGCTCCAATCAGTAACAGCCGTACTCTGTGTGTAAACATGTTACTTCCTCCTGGCTAATCCAACTGCTTGATCAAGAGAATCTAAACCTGCTTGCTTTAATTTCCTATCTAGTCCATTAACAATTTTTTTGATTACGCCAGCACCCTCGAAAACCATTGCAGAATAAATCTGAACAAGCGATGCGCCATTGATTATTTTCTCCCAAGCGTCATCTGAAGATGAGATTCCTCCGACGCCGATTATTGGCCATTGACCATCTGTGTGGTCTGCTATAAGACGAATAACTTCTGTGGATCGGTTTCGTAGAGGTAGACCAGATAATCCGCCATTTTGTTTCATGACGCCATCTTCGTCGGGTCGTTCTACAGTAGTATTTGTCGCTACAATGCCTGCGCAACCTAAGCCCATTGCTGTATCGACAATGGACTTTATCTGCATATCACTTAGGTCTGGAGCTAACTTAATCAATACAGGTTTTTCACCACTATATTTTTGCACCTCGATAATAATCCTAGACAGATCTTCATCTTTTTGTAATTCCCTTAAATTTGGTGTATTAGGTGAGGATACGTTAATCACAAATCCATCAACGAACGGTCCACATCTCTCAACGGTTTTTGCATAATCAAAATGAGCATCAGATAACTCTGTGACCTTTGATTTACCCACGTTCAAGAGCACTGGCACACCTGGTTTTTTTGCCTCACTAAGTGTATTGGCCATTTTTTCACTACCAGGATTGTTAAATCCCATTCGATTGATTAGTGCCTTATGCTTTGATGATCTAAACATCCTTGGTTTAGGATTTCCAGATTGTTCGTGTTGAGTTATTCCTCCTATCTCAATAAATCCAAACCCCAGTGTCTCCCATCCTGTCATTGCTTCGGCTTTTTTGTCCATCCCTGCCGCAAGACCTAATGGATTTGGGAAATTCAAACTGAACAAATTTGATTCGACGTTTTTAGGTTTGTACAATAATCGCAAAAACATCCTTCCGAACATCGTAGCAGAAGACAATCTGAGACCGATTAATGCACGAGAATGTGCTTTCTCGCTATCCATTAATGCGAGAAGCGGCCTCGCAACTAGAGAGTAGCCTAGTCCCATTGTGTTATTGGCTATGAAGGGCATCCTTCAAGTCTTGCCCCCTCGTGGACATAATAATGCAATTAGATGACCCGCTGTGGCCGTCACTTCGGGAAGCAGCAAGAAGATTTCTTCGCGAAGATAGTTGCAAACTAATTGTTGACGAAAAATATCATAAAAATGCATTACACCTTGTCCAAAATGTTGCGGATTATGTCCCCTCAAAGATTCACTTACCAACCGTTGAAACTGGCATATTTTCCATCGAAAATCAAGCATTTTTCGGTACTGATGAGCCAGCTTTAGACGTGGTTTGGGTGCCCAATTGCACTTGGAAGGACTTTGAGGAACAAGTCTTGGATTTGCTAAAAGCTGGATATCCGGGATGTGTTGGTTGTGGTGGGCCCGGCTCAGAAGGTCCCTGGGATGAAGCATCTCGGCGAAGTGAATTTTCTATGTAAAAATATACCATCAATATTTACAGGTACTATAGTACCTGTGAGAAAACCACCGAAACCGAGCCTTCAAGTATCCCCGATTTTCCCACCCCGAATCATGCCAGTCGTTATCATAGCTGAGAAGCCTAGTGTGGCGGCAGACATATCGAAGGTTCTTGGAGTAACAAAAAAACTCGACACTCACTGGCAATCAGAAGATATCTGGGTGACATGGGCGGTTGGTCATTTACTCGAACTAAAAACACCNGAAGAGTATGATGAGTCATTCAAAAACTGGAGAACTTCAATCGACAAACTCCCNTTCATTCCTGAAAAGTTTCAACTTAAACCAATAAAAGGAAGNGCAAATAGCANAAANCANTTGNCAGCNATTAAAAAAATGATTTCATCTAAAGAATGCGTNGAGATTGTTAACGCATGCGACGCTGCAAGGGAAGGNGAATTAATTTTCAGAAGAATTGTCGAGTATGCAAAAGTCAAGGCTCCAATGACCAGAATGTGGTTACAATCACTTACAGCTGACTCGATTAAGAGCGCATATGAGAACCGAGCAAAATCAAGCGATTATTCACAATTAAGGGATGCTGCAATTTCTAGAGCAGAAGCAGATTGGATCATTGGGATGAACGGTTCAAGGGTTGCTGCNACATTCTTGAGAACATCAAGAAACGACAAAAAATCACTTTCTCTTGGACGTGTCCAAACCGCAACATTAGCGATGATAGTAGATCATGAGTTAGAAATCCTTGGGCACAGNCCAGAGCCTTTTTGGGAACTTGAAGCAACATTTACTGCTGAATCTGCAACATGGANTGCCAGGTGGGAAAGAGCTAATCACAAGGATGATCCCGAAAGGCCAGAGTATAAGTCTCACAGAATTTTAGAAGTACAAGAGAAAGAAAAAATTGAGAAAGTCTTAGATTCAAACGGTAACTTTACTGTTCNACAAACAGACAGAAAATCTGTTGAAAAGCCCCCACTCAATTTCGACTTGACCAGCTTACAACGGGAAGCTAACAATATGTGGTCATGGTCGGCAAGAAGAACGCTGTCCGTNGCCCAGGAGTTNTATGATACTCACAAGTTAACAACATACCCAAGAACAGATTCAAGACATTTACCTGANGATATGATGGAATCTATATCAAAAACTGTCAGACAACTTGGAGCACANGAAAAACTGAATCCCCACTCTGAGAGATTGGTAAAAGATGGTTTGAAAAATGTCAAGAGAAATTTTGATGATAAAAAGGTCTCAGATCACTTTGCAATCATACCAACAGGGAAAATTCCACNAGCAAACCTCAGCGCTGATGCCTCAAAATTATACGAATTAATTGCAAGACAATTCTTGGCGTCTTTCCATCCGGAATCAGTGTGGAAAGTCGAAAAAAGGGTAACTACCAAGGCAGGTCATAATTTTGTCAAAGAAGCTCGCAGCATAGAAACTCCNGGATGGAGGGCAGTAAGACCGAAAAGTCAGAAATTGCCTGAAGGTTGGGGTGTTTTGACCACCAACCCCTGTGANGCAGAAATGGCAACGCATGAATTTAAAGAAGAAAAAACAAAACCNGCTGGAAGGCTAAAAGAAGCGGGACTGCTAAGATTAATGGAACATGCGGGCAAAAAAATTGACGATGACGAACTNGCAGCNGCAATGAAAGGAAAAGGCTTAGGCACACCTGCAACACGTGCAGAAACTATCGAGAAGTTAATTTCTAGAGAGTTTGTTGNAAGAGGAAGAGGTGGTTCCCTTAGAGCAACTCCACACGGNATAAAAATGATTGACATNTTGCGTAATATCCCCATCGACTGGATTACNTCTGCTGAACTTACTGGAGATATGGAATCTAAATTGGCTGGTGTTCAGAAGGGAACAAACCAGCGTNATTCATACATGAGTGAAATTCAAGATAAAGTACAGGAATTGGTTGACAAAATCAGAGACCACGATAGATCTGAACTATACAACAAAATTCCAAGTGTAGGAAAGTGTCCTCTTTGTTCATCNAAAGTCAANGANACAACNCTATCTTACATCTGTGAGGAAAATGANGGNAGAGGTAANGGATGTTCTTTTGTATTGTGGAAAGACGCAAGTGGAAGATGGTTCGATAGAGTTACAGCAGCAAAGTTGGTTAAAGACAAATCNATTGAAAATCTCCATGGTTTCTTCTCANGAAGTGGTGAACCATACGAAGTTACTGTTGTTATTGGCGAAGACGGTAAAATGTCTGTTGCAGGAAATTCAGCTGAAACATCATCCACAGAAGATGCTGAGTTGTGTGCCTGTCCTAAATGTGACAGAGGTACAATTCGCATTAGTGAAACAACTTATGCATGTGACAACCCCGAATGTAAGTTCAGAGGATTGGGTAGGAATNTATGCAAGAGAGACATTTCCATTGATGAAGCAAAGAAAATATTGACNCAAGGAAAGTCAGATCTGATAGAGGATTTTACATCAAAGAAGGGAAAGCCATTTTCAGCTTACCTTCAAATTGAAGGTAACAAAATNGGATTTGAGTTCCCTCCAAGGGCTCCACCTGCAGATGCGAAAAAATTTCCAGTCGTCGAGGGGATACTTGCTATCTGTCCAAAAACAAATGTTGGAATTATCGAAACACCGACGCATTATCAGGCCGAACCTAACTCCGCTGGATGTAAAATTTCAATCATGCGAGAGGTTAGCAAGAGAGAAATAACCAGAGATGAGGCAAAAGAGTTGGTTGAAAAAAGAAAAGTTGGACCATTCGATGACTTCACTTCGAAAGCAGGAAAACCGTTTACAGCAATCTTGTATCTGAAAGCTAACCAAAGCATCGGATATCGCTTTGCCAAGAAGTGAACCTACACAACCTTGACATCTTTGATTGATGTAGCCCACCATGATGTACCAAGTTGTCATAGTCGGGGCAGGTCCTGTTGGGGGACGACTTGCAACTGAATTAGCATCACGGGGCATTTCCACTCTTATGCTTGAGGAGCATGCAGAAATCGGAAGACCGTTTCAATGTGCTGGCCTAGTAAACCCACCTGCGATGAACATGGTTAATCTCCATGACACGATTCTTCAGAGTGTTGATGGTGCATTAATGCACTCGCCATCCGGAATTATGCTGCCTGTTGGCAAGGATGGCAGGGTTAGGACTCACGTAGTATGCAGGAAAAGATTCGATCAAGGTGTTGTAGCACAGGCAATGGATGCCGGGGCGCACCTGTGGCTCAAATCGAAGCCAATTGATGCATCTGTAACTACTGATGGTGTTATTGTCAAAGTTGAGCGTGAAGGAGAAATTATCGATTTAACATGTGGATTGCTAGTTGGTGCTGATGGTGCGCATTCATGGACTAGACGCCACTTTAGAATGGGTAAGCCAAAAGAAATGATGATTGGATTCCAAGCAGATGTTTCTGGACTAACAGGCAAAGACAATTGGCTTGAAATGTATACTGGTAAGGATTTTGCACCCGGGTTTTTCGCATGGGTGATTCCAACGGGGAACAACACACATCGCGTTGGAATGTGGGCAAGGCCACAGGATCTGGATGGAAGAAGTGTAGAGGAATGCTATGAATCATTGATTTCTCATGACTTGTGGAAGAAAAGATTTGCAGGCATGAATGAAATTGCCAGATATTGTGGCCCAGTTCCTTGTGGAACAATAAGAAAACCGTTCAAAGACAGAGTTATGGTAATAGGTGATGCTGCAGGCATGGCAAAACCTACTACTGGAGGTGGGATAGGTCCTGGTTTTAGACAGATTGAAGCAATTATCGATAAATTGTCAGTAGCCATCATAAAAGATAAATTGAGTTCTTCCGATCTTGAAAAGATCTGTAAACCGTTCAAAGCATTTAGGAAAGAACAAGACCGAGCTAGAGCATTACGTGATTTGTTGGTTACCATTCCAGATGATGATGAACTAGACTCGCATTTCGAGATGTTCAATCGCCCTGAAATTTTAGATTTAATAAACTCGGTTGGGGATATCGAACATCCTGTTCCACTTGGAATGACATTGTTGCGAAAAGTTCCTGAATTCAGGAAGTTGGCTATCAAGGCAGGTTTCAAACTTATTTTTGCATAGGCTGATTAAAATGGTTAAGATTACTCATCGAGTGAGGTATCCTCCTTTCGACCCATCGAATCTTACGCCCAGAAAGTTACCTGTTGTTGAAAACCAATTCGAAATAGACGGGCCAGTTATCCCACCCTTTAGATTAGGCAATGAAAATACGTGGCTTGTCGAGAGAGTAATTGATGGAGATTATGAGGTTGATACTGAGTATCATGGTGAGACGCCGCAGATTATTGAAAAGCAGCGTACAGGATGGTATCTTCTTCCACATCCAATACATGCAAAAGCTAGAAATTTCATAAATTACGTTGTCGTAATTTTATTATTCTGTTTGTTTTATTTATTTACAACGCCAATACAATCATCAATCGGCCTACCGACATTTGGTACAGGAAAAATCAGACTAGGGTTACTAGATTACCCCATACTTGCTGTGATAGTTGTGCCCCTTATGATAACCCCGATAGTGCTTAGGGTTGCAGCAAATCTTGGAGACTTGAGAAGGCAAAAAGCATTCCTAGCTAACGCACCTCCAAATCCAAATGTTACAATAATGAAAACACGAAGTGGGGATAATCTGAAAGGCAAAATAGAATTTCCAAAATTACTTGATGAGTGGACAGCGTTGAAACTATATTGCCGAGTTGGCATATTACCCCCTGCACGTCACAAGGTGTTTCAAGCGCTTGGTAAAGATCCGAACGGGCAACCACCTCCCGGACTAACCACGCCATTACCTCATCATTGGGAAAAAGGCCTTGACGATGGAACCGGTATGGGTGAAGACGCACCAATGCAAAGACACGATGTGCCGGGAGGAGTTTTTCTCAGACCAATGCGAATTATGAGCTCGAGCAAATCCGTCTCTATTGATTTAGGCGGAGGTGAGTTCGAAATTGAAACACCTGATGGTGATTGGCCCGGAACACTCTACGGAGACCTTGTTAGGGTTCACTGGGAATTAATTGCATCGATTGAAAGGAAAAAAGGAGGGGATCTACTTTGGGTAGAACCTCTAACTATTGAACACAACAAAGAGGCTACAATTACAGATAAAATATTCATTTCTGATGGTCGCACAGAAAATGACACACGGTAAGCAAAGGATTCATTTGCTTGCCATATAGTCCAACACCATGGAAGGCAGGGCCATATCCGCCGTTATTCTAACTTTGATTATGCTACTTTCTGGTTGCATCGGTGCAGAGGAAGTGGTTGAAGAGGTAACTACAGAAGAAATTCTCGCTGTAGAAAATGTCGAATTTGAATTAGACCAATCACCACTCCCAGCAAAAGTGGGAGAAATTTTCTTTATCTCTGGCCAATATTACATTCAACCCATAACTGTAGATTTTAGTTTCGAATATGAATTGTTCTCCCCTAGCGGCATAAGAGACATTGAAAGTACTCTTACTTACTCAGAAGACGCTATTTCACTAGTCTTTATGCCAGATGAACCAGGAGATTGGACCGCTGCTGTTCGGTTAATAGTAGAAGGAATTGAAGATCCAATAATCAAACAAGTAGAGTTTTTGGTTCAATCGCCTGATGAGGGCGAAACGATAATCTCTACTGAAGCAATCATAGAATTAGAACAATCAATGCCAATTAAGATTACTGGGACAGTATTACATTCCTCACCGGAAACTTGTACAATCTCGGATGGTAGTAGCACGCAAACAGCTGACGAGAATGGAGATTTCACATTAAATCAAGGAGTAGTCGAGGAGTCATACAGTGTTAGCATACAAGCTGAGTGTGGTATCTGGACTAAAACTACTGACACAAGGATGGTCAGGATAATTTTGCTTGCAGGAGACGACATGGATGGAGATGGAATACCAGATGAAGCCGATTCGTGTCCAAACGGCTACGGTGAATCAGATGGTTGGAACCCAAATCCTGCAACTGATAGAGATGGTGACGGATGTCACGATTTCGAAGAGGACCTTGATGATGATAATGATATGATTCCTGATATCGACGATTACTGCGATTCGGAGATAGGTTGGGTCAGTGATGAGTATAACGATTATGATAGGGACGGATGCTCTGATGCTTTGGAAGATGATGACGATAATGATGGAATCGTAGACTTCTTAGATTCATGCCCCAAAGGAAATATTGGTTGGGAATCAAAACCTTACACAGATTGGGACGGCGACGGATGTCGTGATTTAGATGAAGATTCTGACGATGATAACGATATGGTGAATGACACTGTTGACTCTTGTTGGAGAGGTTTTTCTAATTGGATTAGCAACTCTGAGTTTGACTATGATGGAGATGGTTGTCAAGATGCAATGGAAGACGAGGATGATGATTCTGATGGCGTTAATGATGTTAATGAAACTGGAGTAATTCTCGACCAGTGCCCCAGAACTCCTCTTAACGCACAAGATGTTGATGAGCATGGATGTGATTCAACAGAGAGAGATACTGATGCTGACGGCGTCATGGACTCTGATGATGCTTGTCCAGGAACACCATTAGGAAATGCAGTTAATTCTGTAGGTTGTGCAGACTTAGACGGAGATGGTGTGTTCTCTAATGTGGATAATTGTCCGAACACAGAATCCAAATGGACACCTGATGAGTTTGGTTGTGCAGTATACCAGATGCCTGTAAATTGGAAAGAAACTGGCCACGGTAATGACCGAATGGATACTGTTGCACACTTCTCACTACCTACAACTGATGGCACCTGGTCATTTAGAAACGAGTGGAATGGCGAAGATGTTTACATATTTTTATTCAAATACACAGATACATCTGGGAATGGAAACAATGCTGATTGGAGTAAAAATCCAGGCTCAATGATTAGACAATTACCAGATAATGCCCACCTATTTTATGGTTCATTTGACAATTCATACTACAATGACGTCATGGGTAGAAAGGCGGCTGTAGAAAATGCTCTTAATCCAGATGAGGAACTAAAATGGAAAGATCGAATACATTACATCGACCAGGATATGTCTGCTACAAGTGGAGGTCTTGGAGATTTGATCAATAACTGGAATTCCCTATACTACGGTATAGACAGGTTCCAAAGGGCAAGAGAAATTGGTTCAATATACGCATGGACTACACAATCTAATGACATTACACATTGGGCATATGAGGCTCGAATGTATAATTACGAATTCAAGACTGAAATCAGGGAAACAGACCCAAGTATCCATACTGTGACAATCGTGGATGAAACATGGCATAGTGGTGGATGGGGTGGAGGTTATACATCTACATACAGTAATGTCAGTATCTCTCTACCCAACAACATATCATCATATGATACAATGGAAGTGTTCCATGAGCATGCATGCGAAGAGAGAAGAAATCGCTATGCTAAGCAAGATGGTAGTTACGGAGGATGCCATGAGTGGGATTACCTAGCTTACATGAAAATCTGTGACAGAGATAACTCCAGCAAGTGTGGCACAGAATTTATGCGCTGGATAACGACTTACGGTAGGGAAGGACGCTGGTTAACCGATATCACACCATACATGTTCATGTTAGAAGAGAGTGATGTTAGGACTTTCAAATATCAAGGTGCCAACAAAGGTACTCTTACTGTAAAATTATTATTCTCTAATTGGAATATTGGAGAGAGAAGTTTCAGTGGAGAACAAGTATTCACTGGTGGACAGTTCAGAGGGGATTACAATAACGAGTCTCAATACAAGCGCCAACATAACTTCACAACGCTCAGCGATTATTACAAACTCAAAATTGTGGCAACTATTACAGGTCATGGGTTTAATCAAGACCAAGCAAACTGTGCAGAATTTTGTGACCATGAGCATCACTACTACCTCAATGGAAATACCGCATATGAATGGCATCCAATCGTATACGACAATCAAGGGTGCGAAAAAGAAGTAGATCGGGGAGTTGTTGCAAATCAATTTGGTTCATGGCCATACGGTAGAGCAGGTTGGTGTGCTGGTCAAGATGTAAAGCAGTGGACTTATGATATCACTGACTGGGTAGATAATTCCAGCGAAAATAACCTCAGATACAGAGGCTTGTACAATGGCCAAGAATATGTCCCACAAGATACGAATGGTGGAGGCAGAGAAATCAGGGCCAATATCTGGTTAGTTTGGTATGCTCAAAATTGAGCTGGTGGTGGAGCAACGAGTCTCTCTAGTTTTGTGTTTGGTTCTGGTGTATCAAGTAATTCATACCTTGAGTTTCTTCTTCTAGGAACAAAACCTGCACGAACTATTGCATCTTGTAACTCATTTTCGCTAGCCGACATCTTCTCGGTTCCGGATGCTGAAACAACGTTTTCCTCCATCATTGTTGAGCCTGCATCATCTGCACCACCAAGCAATGCCATTTGAGCTACAGAGAGACCCATCGTTGGCCATGATGCTTGTATGTGCTCAATATTATCAAAGAATAGTCTTGATATCGCTACATGACGTAAATATTCACTTGGTCCTGCACCCAGTTCGAATCTATTTCTACCTCGATTTCTCTTTCCGTATGTATTGTTCTCAAGTTGAACTGGCCAAGCGATAAATGATGTGAATCCGTTTCCAAACTTTGCAATACTTTCATCCTGCAAATCTCTTATTCTACGCATGTGTTCTACTCGGTCTGCATTTGACTCTCCAAAACCGAAAACGTTGGTTGCGCTAGTTGTCATACCCAAAGATTGGGCCTCGGACATCACTCTCAACCAATTATCCGGTGACCCTTTTTTTGGTGATACATCTTTCCTTATATTGTCAACAAGCATTTCAGCACCTCCTCCAGGCAAACCATGCATTCCTGCCTTCTGTAAATGCTCCAGCACTTGTAGTGTAGTCAGACCAGTAACATCAGCAATTCCCTCGATTTCTATCGGAGAGAAACAGTCCAAATCTATTGTTGGGTGCCTATTTCTCAATTCGTGGATTAGATCTGTGTAATAATCGATGCCTAATTCGGGATTTACTCCACCCTGCATTAGAATTCTCACACCACCAATTTCTTCCAGTTCGTCGATCCTTGCGCTAATCTGTTCAACCGTCTGTGTGTACGTTTCTTCGTGTCCAGGGGGCCTGTAAAAAGAACAGAACTGACAGTTGATAGTGCAGACATTTGTATAATTGATATTCCTATCAATCAAATAGGTAACCTCTTGATTACCATTAATTTGCTTTCTTCGTTTATTTGCTGCGGTACGAAGTGAGTGAAGAGGTGCATCATTGTACAAAATGATAGCATCCTCGGGACTCAAACGAGTGTTTGCTTGCATGTGTGATGATAGTATCTCACTCCAAGACATAGTGTCCACTCAAGCAGACCCAACAATCGCTTCGATATTAGCAATTGTTTTCGGACAGTCACTAGAAAGTACATCAGGGCCACTAGAAGTTATCAAAACGTCATCCTCTATTCTTATTCCAATATTGGAATATCTTTCCGGGCATTCCACATCTGGACGCCATGCTCCAAAGTACAAACCTGGCTCAACTGTAATCACCATTCCTTCTTCGAATAACCTTGGCTCTCCATCTGGTCTGTATACGCCAACATCGTGTACATCAATACCCAGCCAGTGGCCAGTATTGTGCATGTACCACTTGTTTAGCTCACCATTGCTCTCAAGCGCTTCATCCAAGGATTGTGTTATTACTCCTAGATCAATTAGTCCCTCAGCAAGAACTCTTCTCGCTGCTTGGTGTGGTGCATCATATGGGTTACCGACACGACATGCATCGATTGCTGCAAGTTGTGATTTCAATACAATATCATAAATTTCAGCCTGTGCCTCTGAAAACTTACCATTTACAGGCCATGATCGAGTTATATCTGAAGCATAACCTTTGTACTCACAACCAGCATCGATGAGTATTACTTCTCCGTCATTACATGTATCATTGTTAACAGTATAATGAAGAATGGTAGCGTTTTCTCCACTACCAATTATGCTTGGGTATGCAATTCCTGAGGTTTTGCAATACTTGAAAACACCCTCGATGATGCCTTCTAACTGCCACTCTCCAACTCCAGGTCTTGTATTTGCCATGGCTTGTATGTGTGCTTGGCTAGCAATTTTTGCAGAATGCCGCATCAGCGCTATTTCAGCATCAGATTTCCTTAACCTTAGTTCATTAATCATACGAGAAGGGTCAACAATGCTTACAGGTCCAATACCTAATTTCTGCCTTTCACGAGAGTTTGATTTTATCTCATAATCAACGAGTTTGTCAACATCAGAATCCACTCCCAACTTAACAAAAACACGCTTACTTTGAATTAACATCCTAGCTAGTCGCTCATCTAATTCTTTGTGGGAATAGGCCTCATCAACTGGCCATCCATTTTTGGCACCATCAACTCCAGGTCTCCTTCCTTCCCAGATTTCCATCAATACATCCTTTGGTTGAACAAAAAGACTTGTTACCCAATCCTCTCCAGAATTAAAAGCAACAAACACTGCCTCTGGGTCCTCCCAACCACAAAGATACAACATTTCGCTGCTTGTTCGATAGGGATAATGAACATCGTTTGATCTAGTAGACTCATGTGGCGCCGTGACAATCAGTAAATCACCTGGACGAAGTTGAGAAAATAATCTCCTTTGTCTGGCGTAGTATTCCTCTTCCCCAATTGGTGAAGGCTCGTCGCCAATAGACCGTAATGTGCTATCCCACATGATACTCTGCATGAGGACTAACTATTCATTTCTTTCACTAAATTCTTCTTCATCCCACAACAGGCTTTCTTTTTCTGTTTCGGATTTATCCTTCTCTTCTGCTCGAGTTTTACTTGACCATTTTGGAACCTGATTGATTTCACCTTTTGATGCGGTTTTGTTTCTTACGCTGAATAAAGTAATTACAAGAACCAAAATTAGTATTAGTATTGCAGCATAATTTATGTCTTGGGCATTTGATTCGGCTTTTGCATTAACAGTAAGGACAATTTCATGTTCAGCAAAATCTCCATCATCATCAGTCACAACCAATTTTACAGTGTGAATTCCAATACCGATATCTGAAATCGAAATGTTTGTGTCTGATGAAAAGAATTCATCGTTAACAGTCCACTCTATGTTTATGACCTCTCCATCTCTCCCGGTTTCTATGATATTTGGGTGCAGATTTATTTCCTCACCCTCAGTAAATTGCCAAGAATCTGGGTTTATTATGAGTGAGTTTTCCATGCTAAGTTGTATTTGAGGAGCTATGTTACTGACAGATATATTCACAGAATTACTTGCCATTCTGCCCACAGTATCAATTACGTCAAGTTTTACAGTGTAGTAACCCGATAAATCCGGTTCGAAGTCCAGCAACAATCCTGATGAGCCATCACCAGATTCAACCCAAGTGTACCCTGATGGGTCTGTGACATACCAAATAGACTGCAAATTGTTACCCCATACACCGTCACTAGAGCCGCTTCCATCAACGAGTACTTGTTCACCCTCCATTGCTTCTTCTGGACATATTAGTGAAACAACGGGATCGGTGTTGTCAACATACACTCTGAGGTGAATAGGAGGTGATTGAAGTAATGAAGGACCTTGAAGAGTGTAAGTAAATTTCCATGCTCCATCCGTCATTGAGAAAAGTTCAGGGTCTATCTCAATATTCGCTACATTTTCACCTGTTTGGTTGTCCCAACTAATTTCTAATTCGGCAGATGACGAATTCCCAATGCAAGCGTTTTGAGGAGCATAACACCATGTAGCCAATATTTGAGAATCAATTATATCTCCACTAGACAATATTCCTACTGCCGAGATATCAATCGGTTGGTCTACAATAACTGATGCTTCATGAAGAGGGGATAGGACTGGGTTATGTGGTCCGACTCCTATGAAAATAATTCTATGCATAAATTCCTTTGACAAGCCATTCGGTTGTCCAATTTCTAACCAACATGTACAATTCACTTGGTCAACACCGATCTCCAATTCCCATGTCCACAAATCATCGGAAACTGGTGTTACAGAAGTAAAGAAGTGACCCTCCCGCAAGATTTCCCACTCAGAATAAGGGTCCGTTACGTCATACAAAACCCAATCAACTGAAGTTGGGTCTAGAGTTGTTGACCCGTTGATATTGATTGTGTCATTAATCCACAATCCGTTTTCCATTTGACTAGTGAGTATATTGCTATTGTAATTCGATGTTTCATAGCCAACCGTATTTGGAACTGACAACAACAACAGAGAAGCAATTACAAAAATTGTCTTCTGTGCTGGTGCCATTGATTACTCCTCAAACGCATTGCATAACTGGCCTTGTCCTGGGAAGCTATTGATATCTCTTGGATTAGTATCCCACTTGTATTCACAATAATTTATGTGACCATCTCCATCGGTGTCTACCATTCTATCAGCATTGTCATAAGGATCGAAGTTGAAGTAATATTCCCAGCCTGTTGCCATTCCATCATCATCATGATCTTGGTAGTAAACCTCTGGTCCATCGTCCCATTCATCTCCATCTGTGTCATTGGTTATTGGATTTGTACCGTTAACAAATTCCTCATAGCTGGTATAATTCTCTAAGTTATCGTAGAATGCTTTGCCATCAGGACTATCGGGATCTATGTGGCAATTACTGGATTGAGGGTCGTTGTAAGATGGACAGTATTTCGCTATCAGTCCAGTCCGGTTAAGACCATCCTTGTCTGGGTCTTCCATTCCGTCATCAATTCCGTTACCGTCTGAATCTTTGAGCGCAGGGTCCATTACACCTCTTGCACCACTTGCACTGTATGTGGAGTTGTCAACAAGACCGAGTATTAGCGCTTGCTCTGAGTACTTGACTTCCCAACCATCAGGCAGCAGATCACCATCGGTGTCATCATCTACAGGATTTGTGTCCCATCTATCCGGTGCTTCAGCACCATTTGCTAGGGTATCGTTATCGATGTCGTATGTATCGTCTTTCATCGATCCCTCTGAAGGGTCTAGCGCCCATCGACCATTACAGCTACAAAGAGAGTTCATAGGAACTGCAAAATTCGTTAGATTCATTTCGTAAACTTCGTATTTCTTTTCAAGAATGAATCCACCTAACCAGTTCTTCCAGACGTATCCACCCTCATCAAGTCCACACTCGATCATCGAGTCACAGCCTGGCGGTAGCCACAAGTCGGTTGCAACCCAAAGCGAGTGTGATTTTGAATTGTCTTCAACAGACTCAACCTGCATCTCCCAACCATCTAACATGCCATCACTGTCTGTGTCATTGATTAGTGGATTCGTGGGGTTTTGGAATGGTCTAGGTACGAATAAAACTTCATTCCCATCAATAAGTCCATCATCATCTGTGTCTGAGTTGTTTGCATGGGTCAAGAAATTGTCCTGTCCAAGGATTACCTCTTCTCCATCCTCTAGGCCATCATTATCTGTGTCGTACATACATGGACTCGTGAAATACTCTTCTCCATACCAAGAAAATCCATTCAGGGCTTCGGCTTGATCACCTAAGCCATCTCCATCTGTATCTGCATTGGATGCGTTGGATCCTGTGTCGCAGACGTCATAGAATTCCTTGTAGTCTGAAAGTCCATCCTCATCTGTGTCCCAAAGGCCTGGGTCAGAAGTCACTCTAACAGTTTGAACGCCACGATTTACTACTAGTATGTCCCATCCAATGACTTCGATACCATCCTTCAGCCCGTCTCCATCTGTATCCGGGTTTAGTGGGTCAGTAGACCTACCATCAATGATGCCATCACCGTCAGAATCTCTTGCATTGTATTCCATTAGATTGGTGAACATTTCATCCAGTTCAACAATCTCAATCCAAACATCGAGTCTGCTTTCGATAGTGTCTCCAACTTCCACGTTGATTGAATATACATAACCATCAACTGGAGCAACTAATGGAACAACTTGTTGATTACCACCGGACAAAGTTATTCTTGCACGGGCGACTGTCTCGTTAGCGGTTACCCAATCATCCAATTCAACATCGATTGCTACAACCAGTGCAACATTTTCCAATGTAGAGAACATTACTGACCCGTCTCCGTCAGCATCATATCCATCTCGATCTGAGTCCAAATCCCCGTTTGAACCGTCTCTTGGGTCTAATCCATTAGTTGCTTCCCATCCATCTGGCATTTGGTCTTCATCAGTATCAGCGTGCCAGGGAGAGGTGAATTTTTCTTCACCAAATGTGAAGGCTACTTGGTATTCTTCGATATTATTCATACCGTCTTCATCCCAATCACCGTATCCATCTGAATTATTTGCTGGGTCAAGTAATTGGCTTGCTGCAACAGCTGTACCGGTATTTGGATGCTCTTGTATGTGTGAATAACAGAATTCAAATCCGTCTGGCATACCATCTCCGTCAGTGTCCCAGTCTGAAGGTCCGTTCAGCATTCCATCGCCATCCATATCTTCCTTAAACCAAGCAAGNCCCATTTCCATTGCCGCATCAGCAAANGGAGCCGTTCGAGAAATCGGGTCGAGTAAGTTCAGACCACAATTTTGACCTGTTGCTTTCATTACCATAATTGTTGAATTTGAGATTTCATGTATGTCATCTAATAGGTCNCCATCGGAGTCTGCTAGATTTGGATTNGTGCCATATTCTTCTTCCTCAAGATTGAACAAACCATCATTGTCTGAATCTAATACTTGATCACATGAATACTTCCCTGCAGCGTTTGCCAAATTGTCCCAATCTCTGACACCATTCTTACCATCAAAGTGGTCTTCGAGTGTTTCAAGCATTGCGTCATCCAATTCAACACATCCCCAGTTACCAGACAGTGGATCAAACAAGGTGTAATTACCAGCAGGGTGAGCTATCTCTGTCTTGTATGTGACTTCCCATTTATCGTTCAGACCGTCACCGTCNGTNTCCGCCAACCTTGGGTTTGTGCCTTGAGCAACCTCGACCGAGTTGATTAGGCCATCTCTGTCTGGATCACCTTTGGGACCGTCGTCTGGATCAGGCCATGAGTCTTCTTCTTCTTGTATCTCAGCACCTTCAGAGCTGGCCTCGCTAGCCTCGCTGTCTGCGTCATCNGACTCACCATTGTCCAACGGATTCAATCCGTTTGCAACTTCCCAGCCATCTTCTAGTCCGTCTCCATCAGTGTCATTGTTATTGGGATCTGTACCATATTGAGCTTCAATCGAATCTGGTAACCCATCANNATCAAGNTCGTTTGGAATACCAGTGTTAGANCCCTGACCAATCAAATCATCTTCAGCAGCTGGGTCAAAATCACCAGCACCTTCGCTCGTTTGGAAGAAGCCTGTTGCTCCTACAAAAAGGGACCCGAAAATGAGTGTTGATACAATNGCTACGTAAGCCATCTGGTTGTGTGACATTGACATCTTCATACGCTCCGCANGCTAATGCTANCCAAGCGAGTCCTGTCCTGCAAATAAACCTTCACGGTACATGAGTTGNACAAAATCGTTNCTCTAATCACCAATTTGTGACATTTCGTACTTACTTTGTAATGTGATAACATGCTTTTGGTCGCTTGTTGAGTAAGAAACTTTCACCGGTCGCCCTTCGCACCTTTCCCAAGCACCTGCAAGACAGCCAATCGATAGTGCAGGATTTCGCAACTCGTTAAAATTNAGACGGACGGCCCCCCTTGAATCTATCATTTCTACAGTACTTGGAATTGAGAGTCCGATTGACCCAAAATGAGCAGCACAATTCTCTTTCCAACCATCTGCATCTGCTGCNAAGAATATCTCCTGNCCTGCGATGAACAACTTCTTGCTTGCAATCGCNAAAGAAAGAAATCCATCATCAAGACTAGGCCAGCAATTGCGTTCGTCATCAGAAAGNTTTGCAGTAAGTCCAGCACATGATTGTTGCAAGCGTATAAACAACCCACTCGGTAGCAGAAAATGACTAACTCCGTCNATTTTCCAATCTGATTCAACCTCGACNNTGTAAGGGNTCCCTGGTGAAAGTGNNTTNAATNTNCCAGAAGCAGNCNGNATTATCTGAGATGATTGCTCGAATGACANCATACAATCATCAGCACTNTTGTTCTCCCAACGCATTTTGTATCTANTGGAGTCCATTCTTTCTTTCTGAGCTTGGAAAATACCGGCCATTATTGGAGTTAGAACTTTACTGGAGAATAGCATTTTTTTGTAGTTTGGACTGCCCCATCCATTTACTCTCCATCTTTTTTCGACCAGTTTGTTAACCTTTGAANTTTTGAAAAGTCCTGTTGCCTCAATAATTCCTTNAGATAGCAAATGTTCTTCTTCATCACATGCAGAATTGGCTAGTCTTCTACCCATTGGCTTGTCGATAATTTCCTCGAAAAGCCTCCACCATGCATCTAATCCATCTACACGCCAGCGAATCCATGTGTTGCCATNTTTNTCAATAATATGACCGTTATTTTGTGTATAATCGCTTGCTATCTCTGCCATTAATTCCCTATCAAGGAGTTGGTTTGANTCGTCGATTAATGGCATCTGTATCACAATGGATANCCAGATAAATTTTCATCATTAAAGCAATATCTAATNACATGATAATTAGACTTGAATTCGTGAACNTCNTGTTTNACCTTCTTAGGGTCTTCATTGTTTAACAAAACTCTAGCGTAGAACTTTGCAACATCTTTCATCTCATCATTACCCATACCAACTCTCGTCAATTCTTGAACGCCTAATCTCAGACCNGACGGAGTCATCGCTTTTGTGTCACCTGGCAACATATTCATGTTAGTGATAATGCCTGCTTGTTCCAATAAGTCAGCAGCCTTAGCGCCAGCACCAGAATCTAGGTCCCCATGTCTGGTCAAAACCTGATGTGATGCAGTGTATCCGCGAGACTCTGCTAGAACATCAAATCCTTCAGCGGCTAAAGCNGATCCTAGTGCTTGTGCGTTCGAGACTGTGTTTCGTGAAAGTTCCTCTCCATACTCTAAGAATTCGGCTAATGCAACAACTTTTCCAGCGACGTGNTGGAGGTGATAGGATGANCATGTACCCGGGAATACAGCATTATTCAATTTGCGTTGGAATTTTTCATCTTCACTTGATGAAAGNATGAATCCACCTTGTGGACCTGGGAAAGTTTTGTGTGATGACCCTGTCATTATGTCAGCCCCTTCATGAAGCGGGTCTTGGAAGCATCCACCNGCGATTAAACCCAATACATGNGCTCCATCATACATNACGGTTGAGCCTACCTCTTTCGCTGCATCAGCTAATTCTTCCAGAGGCGTAGGGAAAAGAAAAACCGATTGACCAAATAAGGCTACCTTAGGTTTAATTTCCCTAATCAATTTTGCAGAGGCATCAATATCTGGTTCCATTCTTTCTTCATCCCATGGGTAAGTTGACAGATTAAGATCCCTTAATCCAACAGCACCCATTCTTGCGTGAGATATGTGACCACCGTCTGCTGTCGAAACTGCAGTAATATCGTCACCTGGTTTCGAAAGAGCTTTTAGCGCTGCAATATTAGAAACAGTACCACTTGTTGATTGTATGTTTGCAAAGGGAATATCGAATAATTTCTTTGCTAGATTAATACCTAATTCTTCGATTGTATCAAAGTCACCACACCCCTGATAATATCGTTTGAATGGTAAACCCTCAGCATATCTTCCGTGCAAATCACTTCCGACGATTTTCTGTACCATTGGTGAGATGATATTTTCACTAGCAATCATTCCCAAACCATTTCTGTAAAGGTTACCACTATCGATGACTGAATTCATCACTGTGTCAGCAAAACCTAAGTTTTCCTGACTTGGCTTGCCCACTCCGCCACTTCCTACCATAACTCTCGATACGGCACTAGGCCTTTGACCCTTTTTGCAAGATTATTCAATTCTCAACTAGGCCTTCTTGGTCCACTTCTGCGTGTTGCACGATTTTGTTTTTCTGACCTGATAGTATTGTGCGGAATCCCGCGACCAACTAAATCAGAGTTCATTATTGGTGTAGACTTTCTTCTACCACCCATTGGCTTTGCTGCTCTTCCAGATTTCCTTTGGATTAATTGAGCCCTTCCTCTGTAGGCAACAGGACCTACCAACCTCTCCATCGCAGGTACATCTGAACCTACTTCCTTTGGTCTCTTTAGCCACCATCCCGGAGATAGGTTTTGTAATCTCGCAGGTTTGTTCCTTTTCATAGAATTAGCTCTTCTAGCCAATTTTGGTTTGAGAGATTTCTCATAATCTCTGGAAACGTAGTTAGTTAGCCATCCCGGCATGCCTACATCGTAAACTACACCGTTGATTGTCAGTAGTATTCCAGATAGTAATAGATGGGTCCCCACCGGTAATTCATTTCTTTGAAGTGTAATTTTATTTCTTTTCAGTCTCTTTGCATATGCCACCATTGCTTTTTGATCACGGTGTCTGATGACTTTGTTTTGCTGTGCATTGAATCTTCTCCAACTTTGATGTACAAGAATTAGCCCAAGGGATATGGCAAGACCTTCTAACAATCCAATTTCTCCAGTTGCATATATTCCAATTACTAACCATAATGGAGTAAGCACTCCCCAGTTGAATATGTTCGAGACAATTCCTGAACTGTATCTAGGAGTCATTTTCTTTTCAACAGCGCCAGCTGCAGCAACCATAACATTAGCGTTTAGTGCTTCATCCACGCCACTTTTCAACATCAATGCTGCTATTGGATTAACTGGTGCATCGTCAATCCACCTCCTACTGCGCTTTGTACTGGGTTTCGTAAGCGCAACTTCCAATATCTCAGCGGATGTTTCATCATCATCTCTTGTTCTTCCAATTATGTTGGCCAATGCCTTGACTCTTGGATCATTGGGGTCACTTTCTTCCAATTCATCTAGAACACTTACTGCGCTGTGCCATTCACCCTTATCTAGCAAACAGAGGCAAGCTGCGATTCGAGGTTTTGCCATCAGTGGATATTCTTGCACAAGGCGTAAGGCTATTTCCAATGCTTCTTGATTTTGATTTTGAGCCCTTAACAATGCAACATGGGACAATCTAGCAATCACATTTAGACTGTCCTTGTGGATTGTTGTGTCTACTGGTTTTGGGCTCCATGAACGAAGCATTCGCATCATATCGTTTAGATGATCGATGCACGGATTATTTTCCCAATCCCACAAATCATCCTCATCAACAGAACCATTCCATGGATCAAACCACTCACAGATGAATGCCATAAGTTCTGGTTCGTCATATCCCTCAGGTTGCTGTAAATTGTATAACGCCTCTCTTGCAGCATCTAGTCTGCGACAAGCAATGTGGCCTGCAGCGATTATCATTCTAGCCTCGTCATCATCCCCTCCTGCTTGCGCTAGCACTTTTTTTGCTTCTTCTACAGCACTCGGCCACAATCCACGTATAGCCATCTCAATCATCCTAGCACGACTTTTGGCCATCCTCACAACAGCCTCGTCCTCAGATATACTACGTTCTTGAAACCTTACAAGTCCATCCAAGTCGTTTCTCAAGGCTGCNTCATTGATGTAATCAATCATCCAATTACTGCCGCCAGTCATGACGACACCTTCTCTTCGTTGGTCTGGATTTAAATCAAATTTTAGATTTCTTAGACCATTAAACTTNGANATCGATAATACCCATGTCAAGAGGAAAATTGTCTGACCGACGGCAATGAATATCCAAGTTACCAGAAGGCGGTTTTCTTCATCAAATCCAAGACTCTCGAACCAATTGATGAAAGGCATAAGGGACCCGAATTCTTTGTAACATACCAATATGAGCAAAAGTGCAGTATAACCGCTAAANCCAGCAAACGCAAAGTAAAGAACCCTAGCCTGTGCATTATCTTCAGATCTGATTTCGCGGGGAGTTGCGAGTAATACTCCTCCAAGCCCGCCAAAGGCCTGNCCTCCCAAGAATAAGTTTCTAATCAACTCAAATATGAAAGCAAGGCCAACAATTGCAATGTTTAATGATAGGTATGCGGCTAATATTTCAGGCAANCTTTTCAACGCTTCCCACTCTGCAAGCAGTGGATTATTCTGAATCTGTAGNTATACTTGGTGGCCNAATATTCCACCGTAGTTCAAGACTTCTTGTGAATTGTCTGGGTCATTCAAAATAACATGTATTACGGTTACTATACCGTTTATCGCAGTGAATGGCATTGTGAGAAGGAAGAGTATCAATATGAANGCAAATGCCCGACCAATAACACCCAATTTCTTTGCGTCTATGGGATTAGGACGACCTAACCATGTACGAAATTTCCCTATCATCAGCATATTCCATGATGCACCCATTATTCGTCCGTATGCAAGAATGGTAGGACCCATGAAAACTAACACGGAAATTGCAATNGCTAAGGGCTTTTGAGAATCATCNAGCCTAGGTAACAACAGGAGATATGTTCCTAAACCACAAACTATCAATCCGAGGAATGTTCCTGCTCTTCGAAAGAATANACGGAATACTTTCTTTTTTGCNAATTCAAATCTCTTTCCAACTAACTGTCCGTTAAGTGATTCCCATGGNGATATTATNATNGGAATTAANACNAGCAGCCCCATCATTAGNAGATTTGGAAGATAGTAAACTTCTGGTTCAAAAATTAATTCAGAGATTAATAGCAAAACACCTGTCATTGCCATCATGTAAAGGGCAATTCCAAAACCAACATTTTGCAACCTGAGTAAACGTTTCACACCACCCTTACCCTTAGATAGACTGTGAACTTCGTAAAGACCATCATCAATCTCAAATCCTACCTGCAAGCCAGCTAGTTGNTTNGGAATCATCCATTTCCAAAGTAATAGTGCAGTCAAAAATGATATTGTGAAAGGTAGTANATGAACCAATGATAATTCGGTTGGATTGACTACTGTGCTCGCAGCAGCNANTGGTGTAAACACCACCANTAGCAAAACTGCAGCAACCCATCGCCTCATTGGTTTTGCGAATTTAGTTGACTTCATGATTCCTTCGCCGACCTATGCTTACGCAAGAATGAATCAATACGATCAAACGCAGTATGGAGTGTGCTCTCGTCAGCTAAGTAAACAATTCGAATGTGATCCCTACCTTTTGCAGGAGAAAAGCCGCTACCATGCACGACTAAGACNTGCTCTTCGTGTAATAAATCAAGAACAAATTGCTTATCGTTATCAATCCATTTGGGATCTGTCAACCTAACAAATATGTAAAANGCACCACCAGGTTCTTCAACCTCTAATCCATCGATNGTTGAAATNCTATCAAGGCATAATTGTCGCCTTTGCAGTACTTTGTTGGAATAGTCTTTCATCCAAGATTTGTCTTGAGTAAGCCCTGCCAAGTATCCAACCTGGGCTGGTGTGCTAGCACACAATCTTGATCTNAGTAGTCTTTCAATTCCATCTCTAACATTATCCATTACGTTTGTCGGGTCGTGTATTGCAAGGTATCCGATTCTCCATCCCGGAGCATAATANACCTTTGAGACACCATTTAGAGCAAATACTGGTACATCATTGGAACGTGAAGCTACAGATACATGACTATGTGTGAAATCAAGGCCATCGTATATTTCATCAGCAATAATCATNCAATNNGGCCATTTTTTTGCAATATCTAACAACTTGTCAATTTCTTCTGCACCAGCNACNTTTCCAGTNGGATTATTTGGATTNATCAGTACAAGTAAGCGTACATCGCTATCCATTTTACTTTCGATATCATCNAAGTCAACAGACCATCCATCGTTTGATTTTAGAGAATATTCGACAGTCTCTGCACCATACATNTGTGGATATGCCATGTAAGGCGGNTAATGCGGCCCTGGAGCTAACACTTTACTTCCCTCCTCGAGCGTAGCGGCAAAGATGATTTGTAATGCTTCAGTTACTCCATGGCAGACATAAACATCATCTGACGAGCAATCCCAACCTTTAGCAGTCTCATCATCAGCAATTGCTTTTCGTAAATCAGGGATTCCATAAGATGGCGAATAACCATTATTACCAGATAATAATGCTTCACTGTATGCTTCGACCATGTGTTTCGGGGTTGGGAGTCCTGGATAGGCTATTGGATCGCCAATATTGAGTTTGATAATTTTGTGACCCGCCCGTTCTAATTCTGTTGCAGGAACTACAACATCTCTAATTGCATACTCAATATTTGCTGCACGGGATGCAACTGGAATCACGCAATTCCACCCATCCTGCAAATTTCGTCAAATTGTTCCTTGGTAACTGGTTGAACAGAAAGCCTTTGGCCGCGCTGAACAAGAGGCATGTCATCTAAAGCGGAATTAGCTTTAATGTCAACAAGACTCACCATATTCATCTCTTGTACTGGTTCAATGTCAACCATTATCCATCGAGGGTTTTCAGGGCTAGATTTCTCGTCATAGTACTTGCTATTTGGATCCCAAGAGGTATGATCAGGATAGCCTTCTTTACACACTCTAGCAAGACCAGCAACATGTGGAGGCTTAGTGTTTGAATGATAAAAAAGAATCATATCGCCGAGTTTGAACTTGTCTCTCATTAGATTTCTTGCTTGGTAATTTCTAACTCCATCCCAATGAGTTGAACCATCTGCAACAAGCTGTGAATATGGGTAAACATCAAGCTCGGACTTCATCAACCAGTATCCGGTCATGACTACTCGTCATGGTGGTATCCCTTAGAGTTCACCATGCTTCGCCATGATCTGGTATAAGAGTTGCATCAACAACATCGATGTCACCTCTAACAGCAACATGACCAAGACCTAGCTTCCTTGCCATTGAACTAGCGCCTCCTGTAGAGCCAATCCCTAATTCCTCTAAGAGCACGAAAATCGCAGGTAATAGGATTAAAGCACTCGCTGCTGCAATCCATAGCAAGATGATTATGACTGTAATGAACGGTTTAATCTCTGGAATAGGAATTTGGTATGCTGTTACCATACCTAGGGTAGTAACTGTGGCGGCTTCGAACAATGACATTCCTGTGCTGACTGTAGACGTCCGAATTGCTTCTATACCGCCTCCCAATTCGCGTATACGGTTGGCTATGTGTATCGAGAAATCTACACCAACACCAACAAGTATTGATCCAATCATTACCGTGACAAGTGATAATGAAACATCCATTTGCCACATCACCAACCATTGAAGGGAAACTGTAGCAATAACCGGAGCTGTCGTCCAGAAAGAGAATCTAATATCTTTGAACACTATTGCTAACGTCATCAATGTAAGGGCAACAGCAAAACCTAGAGAAGACCACTGCGAGCCAACAATAAGTTCGTTAACAGCAATGGCTGTTGCAGCGACACCTGTTAAATCACCAGCGTTGATATTCCCTCTGTAATCTAATGCAGTGAAATCATTAACCTGTGACACAGCGTTAGAGGTTTCTGCAACTGGAACGAACGGCATATCGACATAAATTAGGTTTCTAGTGTAGTCATCAGATATGAACAAGCCTCTAGTTTCATCTGTCAGGCTCTCATAGAAAACATCCAACAAAAATCTCTCTGTCCTGACGTTTTCTGTTCCGTTTGCTCTAGGGGCAGTCAAGACTTCCCAGAATGTTATATCTTCAGAGTATTGCCTGTTTAAGTAAGGCTCCAATGCGTTTTTGAGATCATCGGGAACAATTGGATTGTCAGTAATGTTCCATAAGGCTGTACCACTAACATTTCCACCGAGTCCAACAGACTTCATAAGGAAAACAATACTAACAGCATTTGTTTGGTCTATTGTGTTTAGATTATCTTCGAGGGCCGATAAACCGAGCAATTTCTCAACCGGTTCGGCTTCCTCCATTGGTGCGTCGCCAGAAATATCGCCTTCAATGAGTACCATTCCAACCTGGCCTGCATTGAAATCTTTTGAGTACTGTTTCATCGTAATGACTGAGTCTTCTTTCTCAGGTGCCATACCAAGAAGGTCAATATTTTCCTCGACGTTACCTTGACCCCAGAATCCAGATATGAATATCATAACAAGGAACAACGTGATTACTCCTTTTGAGAACTTAATTGGCACATCAACTACTTTTTCGAAAACAGGTAGCGGAGGGTGTTTGGGTTTACGCAGATCGAGCAATAATGTTAGGTTTGGCACCATTGCCATTGTCAAGAAATATACTATCACAATGCCCCCTGACAATGCTATACCAACGGTTTCTATCGGTTTCATTGGTGTGAATGTTAAGGATATGAAACCGATAACGGTAGTTACTGCCGAAAGGAATACAGCTCTACCTGTTGATGCCAAAGATTGACGAATTTTCTCATCCTTCGTACCAGTCTCTTCTGCATATCTGTTAGTTATGTGCAAACCATAAGAGACACCTAGAGCTAACAAAATAGGTCCGACAATAATCACTGTCATCGTAACCTCATAACCCGTGTAACCCATCAATCCCAGTGTCCAAAATACCGAACATAAAGTTGGTAATCCTGCGATTACAACTACCTTGAATCCCTGGACAGGCCTCCAAGACCCGGTCTGGAGTACGTCGGAGTGGAATACAAATAATCCCAAAGCGACAAGAACAATTGCTAGAGGGAATATTTGCCAGAATAATTTGAAGGAAAACTCTGTTACTGCGTTGGTAATTGGAACTGGGCCGGTTAGTTTCATCGATATTCCGAGGTCTTCCCAATCACACAGGTCACTACCGATTGGATCACCGTTTTGATCATACTCACATGGTCTAGTCTCTTTCGAGATGTTGTCTAGTATTTGTTGGGTTTTTTCAATCACCTGTTTTGCAGTCTTAGCCTCATCAACGGCAATAATGATAACAGCTCTGTCAAGGAATCCATCTCCGTCAGTATCCCTTGCCATTTTGTCTAATCCTGGTGAAGGTGAGCCATCGTCTTCATACATCTCATTGACAATAGTATCGATAGTAGTCTGAGAGGGTATGCTGTAATTACCCCATATAGGATCGCCTACATCCAGTACGTCTTTTGCAAGTTCACCCAATGTTTGTCCTACACAATCTTCCTCGCCAGTTGGACATATCTGTGAAACTATTTCATTGATCAACGCATCCTGGAGCCTAGGTAGGCTCGAATTTACTTCTTTTACTACCGTTGATAGCGAAAGAGCATAGATTACATCATCTGTGGGGTCTGATAACCTGGGATTCAACTTACTCTCGACATATGACATCTCTTGGAGAATCCTTCTGTCATCGATTGGTTTTTCTGGTGAATCGATGTAAATGATCATTACATTTGTTGACCAATTTTTCTCTACTTCTTTGATGCTTTCCAAGACTGGTGAACCTTCAGGAAGGTAAACGTCTAAATCTCCGTTCACATTCAATGAAGGGTCATCACCGGGTTTGAGAGATGTCCCATCGACGAAACCGGAGTGATATGCAAAGAATACAGAAGCTAAGAGACAGACTGTAACCATGAATATTGGGAATTTTGTTAATATCCCTGTTGCACCATGCTTTTGCCACTCTCTTTGGAGAGACTTCGGGGCATCCAAAACAGCATCNAGAGTTTTTCTTGCATCCCAGTCTTTGATACGTCCAGAGAGTTTTTCTTGACCATGGCCAAGAATACCAGATAACCTATCTTGTAGGTTTGACGACTTGTCGTCGCCCTTGGACTCATCCTTTGCCATGTCGCCCCCCCGTATACCCGTTAGGCTTTGAACATTTGAAGGCATACCCAAAACGATTGCTCTACAGGGTTTTCCAATCACTTCAAAGGTAATGCCTTCTAGGGCAGGTCGGACCTGTGAGGATGACGCACACAGGGCCGGTGAGCAAAATGCCATCCCCAAAACTTACAGACAAAAGATGGTCAATCGACCTTGAAAAGAGAATTCAACAACAACATTACTCAGACGATGAGGCCTATTCTAAACGCTATGGCTTCAATCCAAATTCTGGGAAAGAGATCTTTGTAATCGATACACCTCCACCATACCCAAGCGGAACATGGCACATTGGTGCGGTAGCACAGTACAGTATGATTGATGTTATNGCTAGGTCCCAAAGGTTGCTTGGTAAGGAAGTAAAGTTTCCNTGGGGAGTTGATAGAAATGGAATAAATGTTGAGTTTACNGTCGAAAAAAATACTGGTAAAAAGATGAAATCTTACGACAGAGCAGAATTCCTAAAACTTTGTGAANAGACAATCGAAGANTTCACNCANTCGATGCGAGATACTGCGAAAAGAGTAGGGTTGTCNATGGATTTTNCAAACGAATACTTGACTGATGCCCCAAATTACAGAGTTGTTACTCAAACGATATTCACAGAATTGTTCAAACGAGGAGCCATAATTGAGGATTTACGGCCGAATATATACGACCCTGTCGAGGGAACAACNATAGCAGATGCTGAAGTTGAAAGGCTACAGAGAAAAACCAAACTCGTGGATGTCAAATGGCAAACAGAGGATGGGGAGGAATTGATAATCTCGACAACTAGGCCAGAGTTGATTTGTGCATGTGGCATTGTTGTTGTCCACCCTGATGACCAGAGATACAAACACCTAATCGGAAAGAAAGCTATGCTACCACTTCCGGTTAATGGGAGAGAAACCAGTGTTGAAATTTCAACTCACCCTTCAGTAAAAAGTGAATTTGGGTCAGGAATTCTAATGGTTTGTTCATTTGGAGACCAAAATGACGTTGCAGTATTTCGCGAGCTAGGATTAACACCNTTCCAAGCAATCGATTTAGATGGATGTATGACAGAAATTTCTGGTCCGTTTTCTGGAATGAAGGTAGCAGAAGCAAGAAAATCTGTGATACAGTACCTTGAAGATAACGGCAAAATTCATCAAATTGTCGAGAAAGAACAAGAAGTACCTGTCTCTGAAAGAGGCAAAAACCCTGTTGAAATTATTCTACTCAAAGAATGGTATGTTCGTCAAACCCACATCCAAGATCGAATCAGAGAACTTGCAATGGATATAGAATTCCATCCACCACGCAACAAACAATTCTTGTTGGACTGGATGGAGAATATCTCAATTGACTGGCCAATCAGTAGGAGGCGCTGGTATCACACTGAGATTCCAATTTGGTATGCTGATAATGGAACAAAAGTAATCTGTGCTCCAGCNGGAAAATATGTTCAGCCTTGGAGAGAATCCCCTCCAGACGAAAGNGAAGTTCTGGATAGAAACACAAGGAAGATATTGGGNCATTATGGCGATATGAAAGAAAANNTTGGAGATGTCATAGGTGAGCAAAAAGTATTCGATACTTGGATGGATTCTAGTAANTCAAACCTGTTTGTATCCGAATACCTGAACGACATGAATACATTTGAGAAAGCATTTCCAACTGCAATTAGACCACAGGGCAAGGAAATTGTGAGAACTTGGTTNTACTANACACTCCTNAANAGCGCATTGCTACTAGACAAGCCAGGNTTCAAGCATGTTTGGATTGATGGATTAGGAATGGACCCNTGGGGTAGGAAGATGTCCAAATCTTTGGGCAATGGAATTGATGCGGATAGTGTACTAGAGTGCGGAGCNGGAGGACGTACTGGGTCTTGGCGAGTAAAAGGTCCGGAGAAAAGTGTTCAACTGAAGGCCAACAAAATTGGTTCNGAGTGCTTCAGGCTATGGAAGGCTTGCGATGCCCAAGTTGGTGATGATTTTCACATTAATCCGGAGGANATNGAATCNAAATATTTNGGTGTACTTACCAAACTTTTCAATGTTGCAAGATTTGCNAGTCAGTTTGATGTCCCAAACGATCTTGATTCCGTTCCAAAAGACTTGCCAGTAGAAGACAGGTGGATTTTGTCNGAATTCTCAAGCACAATGAACAAAGTCAAATCTGCATGGGAAAGTTTAGACATATACACAGCTACTCAAAATTTGAAGACATTTGGAACTGGTATNTTGCCTAGTCATTGGCTTGAAATGTCAAAATCTAGACTCTATGATGGAGATTCNAAGGCTGCATGGACAATNCACNGAATTGTNCGTGACCTNATGGCGGCCTTTTCTCCAGTNTGCCCATTTTTCACACACCACATAAGCAAGACTCTGTACGATAAGAGTGCTGTGGACGTNAGAGGATTCCCTGCATTAACACCGGATGATGANGATTTGCGANAANTAACTTCGTCGATTGAAGATTTCAACGGAAGGACATGGAAAGCGAAAAAGGACGCTGGGCTTTCATTGAACGTTCCAATTTCTGGTGTCTTAGTACCTGAAAACCTAAATGAGTTCTCTTCGATTTTGACTCAGATGCACAAACTAGAGTAATTATTGCTCTTCGAAATCTAATGTTGATTGTCTCGATTCAGGCATCTCGAGGTTGCCAAGTCTGAATCCGATTAATCGGATTGGCCTATCGTGGTCAACATGTTCTGCAAAAAGTCCGTGCGCTAAACGCATGAAAACAGAATCATCGTCCATAGCCACTGGAATAGACCGGCCATGAGTATGTGTCTCAAATCCTTGGTACCGGATTTTAACCTCTCCTAATCTACCAGCAACACCCATCTCTCTAGCCTTTTTCATCACTCGAATAACCAACGAAGATAAATGTTCTAAAACATTCTGAACATCAAGTTGATCATACTCGAATGTGCTTTCTTTTCCAACTGATTTTCTACTTCGCAATGGACTGATGTCATCGCTAGTTTCACCATCGATAACTCGCATCAGCCATGAAGCAAACCTTTCAGATGTAAACCGAGAGATGGCAATTTCACCGTACTCAGAAACTTCGGACATTGTATTTATTCCCCACTCGGCCAAACGTGTGGCGGTTTTTGGACCAATACCGGGAACCTCTCTGACAGGTCGATTGTCAAAAAAAGTTCCAATTTCATCGGGAAGTGTTCTGTGTATTCCTCCCGGCTTATTTTCCTCGCTCCCCATTTTAGCGAGGATTCTTGTGGAACCTATACCAAAGGATGTTGAAAGACCAAGTGTATCCATTATCTCTGATTGCAGATTTTTTGTCAGAGCAAGAGCTGTATCCCAGTTATTTTCACAGATATCTGTGACATCTAGATAGGCTTCGTCTATACTTGCCTGTTCAAATTTATCTGCATTCTTTGCAAGAATCTCCATCACCTTGCGACTTGCTCTAGAGTACAATCCCCTTGTTGATTTCAAATAATGACCGTTTCCGTGAGGTGGTCCGGGGCAACGCCTCCAAGCTTCTCCAATTGGCATTGCTGATCTGATTCCATATTTTCTTGCAGCATAATTGCATGTCGAAACAATACCTCTACCCGTTCCCCCTTTCGGGTCTGAGCCAAGTATTAACGGAATATCAGGATCTAAGTTGTGATGTAATGTTTCAACCGCAGCATAAAATGCATCGAGGTCACAATGAACAAGTATTCTCGACCCCATGATTTCTAATGAAAGTCGAAGGTTTTTCAATAACGCGAAACCCATGGTTAAAAGAAGAAGTATACCTAAGACATTACAATGGCGACAGTAAAGGTATTGTCGATTGCCTCTGCAGTGGTGGGACTATTGCTACTCGGTTCCATAATCGGATACTCGGGTGAAGACCTTATTCCGGAGGTACCAAAGCCCGATGCTGGAATGTGTGGAGTTACCAAAGAAGCGTACACTGACGTACCAGGTTCAGGCGCATTTATTGACATAGATGTTGAAATTACTTGGAGTGATAATTCAGTATGGATTGGGATAATAGACGTACAAACATACGAATCCCTGCAAAAGCTCGGTGGAAATTCAGAGGGCGAAATTGTATCTTGCGACAGTGACATCTCATTTGTTGCTGGTGGCCCATCAGCTAGCGACTCAAAATTTCAGTGGCAGCCAGATGGTGAGGCTTTTCACATTATGATTGGATCTTTAGAAGATGCAAGTGATGACGAGGAAGAGGAAGAGGATGAAGATCCATGGCCCTTCAGTGATGATAACAAGGCCAACAGTTTTGTGAGTGAATTTGATGTCACTGTTAACTATGATGCTAGTGGTGGTTGGGTTACAATAATCATACTATTTGGAATCGAAATTGGCTTGGTATACCTAATCAGAAATCAATAGTCAAAAGAACTCTTTGTTCACCAATGTTGGTGGTTTTTCCCCACTAAGTCCTAAGATTACAGCCTCTGCTATATCCAATCCAACTCTTTGTTGTGCTTCCTTTGTTGCTGCACCGATGTGTGGGGTACCGTGGAAGTTTTCATGCTGAACCAACTCATTGTTTTCCTCAATGGGCTCTATTTCGAAAACATCCAATGCTGCGCTTCGAATGACACCACTTTTCAATGCAGCAAGTAACGCATCCTCGTCAATGATTCCACCTCTTGCACAATTAACGATATGATTGCCACAATTTATTCCACCTTTTCTGCCCGGCATTAACGACATTCTTTTTTCATTGACTAAATGATGTGTCTCTTTTGTTAGATTACAATGTATGGATATGTGTGTACAGGTCTCAAATAAAGAGTCAATTTCTTTGTGCAAATACGCTCCTTGTGATTTTGCAACTTTTGCCGGAAGATACGGATCGTAAGTGTGAATTTCCATGCCTAGTGATTGAGCTACTTTTGCCACGCCTTGAGCTATTCTTCCAAAGCCGATGAGGCCCAAACATTTACCAGATAGTTCAGTACCTTTCAGGCGCTTTTTTTCCCATTTTCCCGCTCGAATACCTCGGTCAGCTTTAGCAACATGTCGCATTGAAGAAAGCAAGTGTCCAATAGTCAGCTCGACAACAGATTGTGTGCTGGCATTTGGTGCATTAACAACCATAATGCCATTTTTTCCAGCAGTCTCAAGATCGATGTTGTCAACACCAACTCCTGCTCGGCCAATTATCTTGAGATTCGGATTGGCTTCAATTACTTCTTTGCCCAACTTAGTAGCGCTTCGTACGATTATTGCATCGTATTCTGAAAGTCCTCCTGAAAGAAGGTCATGCTGCTCAATGAACCCAAGAGTTACCTCGTAGCCTGCTTTTTGTAGGGTTTCTACAGCTTCGGGAGCCATTCCGTCCGTTACTGCAATTTTGCCCATTAATTGGTCTTGTGTGGTAGACCCTCCATGAACATTCTTGAGGGAGATACCATCACGCTAGGTCATGGCCTCAACTATGGATGTTGAAAATCTACTCTGGGCCATAGGAATTCTTTGCCTTCCAGTGATACTTGCGCTACCTGCCAAATTACTCTACCAAACAGCAATCCTTGGCGTGGGTCCTGCAGAAAGGACATACAGGTCAACTGTGCAAAAAATCCTAGATGCTGGAATGCAAGTTGAACAATTCAGAGAATTACTGAATGATGAAGCAAGACGTCTTGGGATAAAGCCAAGTAGAGCAAAATTGAACGAAACTGACCTTCTTTATCCACTAACTATAACCCACTTTTTACTAATTCCGATGATATTCATTCTTCCAGTAGTGGCAGCAATATCACTACCGATAATCATACTCGGAATACCAGTTTTATACCTAATTGAAATAATTCTGATACGTAGGAAGCTCCTAATAAACTCGATTAAATTACTTGAGACATGGTTTGGTAAGCAGATTATTCACATACCTGATGCAGGAAATGAACACTGTAGTAATGATGGTAAAGTTCTCGACGCAGCAAATATTGCAGTCCATTTTCACAAGGTTCCCCGTGTTGTTTTCCTAGGACTATTCTCTTGGCTAATTATACACTGGACATTAAGATTGGATGATTTTTTGGTTGAATTTATCTTGTCTGGATTGTTCTACATTCTATTGCTAGGTGTTGTTGGAATTGTCGCAACAGCTCTCGAGTCCAACTTAGTCTTAGTAGACCCTGCTAAAGGAAGGATTATCCCAATTGCTGATTGGCTAGATTCAATGCTGACCCCAATTGTTGGAGTTGGACTATTCTTCTTACTTGGGAGAGATTTGATGGCTGAAGCTAGAGATGATGGAAACACAATTTTGTTTTCTGCGATTGTGTTAATGGTTTTGTATTGTGCAACTGCTGTTGGTGTTACTTTCCAATGGGGTTATGCTTGGTGGCATGGAAAGACGATAAGAAAAGAGTTTGAAAAGCAAGCAATAGACAAATTAAATCCGCAATCATATGACTTAACAAGAAGTCGAGGCAGAATTCTGCTGAATGTGAGATGCCCCATGTCAGAGCGGATAAATACCGTTATGACTCCTGGAAAAACTCTCACTTTCACTGATTTGGACAACCTACCCACTGCGCATGACACAATCCTTCGCAGTCCTGAAAATCCGCTCGATGATTAGTTCAGCCAAGGAATCTCATCAGGGATNTCTGCAAATATATTCGCAGGTAGTGCCGTTTTGATTTTTGAGACATAGCCAAGCTCTGCAGATGTAGTTTCCTGCCATCTTGCATACTCTTCATATGTTTCCATTTTNAGGATTGGATTATTTTCTCGATTCCAACCCATTGTCTGCATTTCTGTATTTGGAGGATCATGTCCAGTACAAACTAGAGTTTCATCTGNAAACCTCTCTAANACATCGAGTGCCTGCCAATGTAAATGTGCCCTTCCACTAGGCAAATCATCACGTCCAACACCACCATTTCCAGTAAAAAGAAAATCTCCTGTGAACATGTATCCCTGACATTCGATAATCATTGAATCACCAGTATGGCCNGGTGAGTGGTGAAAATGGAACTCAACATCTCCCATAGAGATAGTCGANTCTTCATCAACATATATGCTAACGCCAAGAGATGGTGTGTCATGCCACATAACATACTCACAGCCAAACATNTCTGCGAGTTTGAAGCACCCTGTTATGTGGTCAGCATGGGTATGTGTTGCCATAGCGTATTCCANAGTGAGGCCCCTCTCTTCTATTACAGANANGTAATCNCTCATGTTATCCCAAACNGGGTCAATCAGCGTGGCCTTAGCGGATGATTCACACTCAACGAGGTAAGTCATGGCCCATATCCCCTCGTTCAGTTGTTCNACTCGCATGAATATCGCTAGNGGTTACCATACTTCAATTATTCATNTTCAAAATGCATGAGTTCAATAACCACTGTCNCCTAAANCATNGCGAGGGAGTCATGTGGAANCACTAACATACGGGGTTTTTGGGATTTTCGTGATTGCTGCATTTCTTATCGGNAAAGGTATGAAAGGAAAATCAGATAATTCTGAAACTACTAATGAGATTAAAGAGATGATCAAGGAATCCCAAGACACCGTTAAATCATCAATAACAAACGAGATACGTGAGCGCAATAATGACTCAAGAGACACTATAGTTACAATCCTAAAAGCAATAGGTGAAGAGCAGCAAAAAGTGCAAAAAGCGCTCGGAGAAGAACAACAGAAACACTTGTCTGTTGTCGGTGAAAATATCTCTAAGCTTCAGGAATCAAACGAAAAGAAATTGGACGAGATGCGTAATGTTGTTGATGAAAAACTGCAAACTACNCTTGAGAAACGAATCGGAGAGTCTTTCAAACTAGTCAGTGAAAGGTTAGAAGCTGTTCACAAAGGACTTGGTGAAATGCAAACTCTAGCAACAGATGTAGGCGGATTNAAGAAGGTTTTAACGAATGTATCNACAAGAGGAGCGATGGGTGAAATACAAGCTGAAAGGATTCTAGATCAGATNCTTGCTCCAAGCCAATATGCCAAGAATGTAAAGACACACCCAGCATGCAAAGGTCAAGTAGAATTTGCAATAAAAATGCCTGGTGTAGACGGGAATATGGATGAGCCAGTNTGGTTACCAATAGACTGCAAATTCCCAAAAGAGGATTACGAACGATTAATNGATGCCTATGAAGAGGGTGACAAAAAACTNATTGAAAAGGCGTACTCAACNTTTGAATCNAATGTNACTGCCAAGGCTAAGATAATTCGAAAAGAGTACGTTGCTTCACCNNACACTACCGATTTTGCNGTAATGTTTCTACCAACGGAAGGCTTGTATGCNGACGTAGTNAGNAGACCAGGCCTATTTGAAGCACTGCAAAGAGACCATCAAATCGTAGTGACTGGACCTTCAACNCTAGCTGCATTTGTCAACAGCCTACAAATGGGATTCAGAACACTGGCCCTTGAAACCAACGCAAGCCAAGTATACAATGTGCTTGGAACAGTCAAAACAGAATTTGTGAAATTNGGAGAGCACCTTGGAAAGTTGCACAAGCAACTGAACACCGCAGCAAACACAATTGGAGGAGACGGTGAGTCAATACAAAGAAGACTTAGAGCAATGGAAAGGGCACTGAAAGATGTTGAGGCTTTGGATTCACCGTCTAGTGATATCGTGAACCTACTCGAAGATTAATCAACAGAAAGGTTCCCGCAGCGANTATGNAGCACCCATCTGATGTANTCTATTTAGAGCACGATGGTAAGGTTCTGCTTGTAGATCATTCAGGAAATGGTCCAAAATTGCCTGAAAAAAATAGAACAGGGATTACAGAATATCGCTTCCCAACCAAGTCCGAAATTGAAAGAATGGGTATTAGATGGGAAGAGAAAAACGAATTCAATATCCTAGGCCACAACGTAACTAAGGCCCATCCACTAATAGATTGGCCCAAACACTGGGCATGGAAAGATGATTGCATAAGTGACGATGCAGTTCATCCTGTAGCCAGAGAAGCCATTTACAGATCTATACACAGACTAGTTTCCAAGGTTATGGTGCTCAATTCAGAAGGAAAGGTATTGATGGGCAAAATAGAGCGAGGTCACTTCACAGGACACTGGACTTTGCCAGGTGGTTACATGGATCACGATGAACACCCAGCGGTTGGTTGTGTGAGAGAAACATTAGAAGAAATGGGAATAAACATCGAACTCAGTGACGATGCACCAATTGTCACCCAAAGAATATTCAATAGAGAAGGAGTATCTTTTGTGTCATTTACCTATCAAGCAAACTGGAATGGTGATGACAGTGAATTATCTCTCAAGGAAAACGAAATTTCTGAATTCGCCTGGTTAGAACCCAGTGTAGCAATATCAAGAGCAGTGTCTGGGTTTGATGTTGAAGCGCTTAGACACCTATGATTTTTCTAGCAGCTTCCAACGCTGTCGGAAGACCTTCAGGATTTGAGCCTCCACCTTGAGCGAATGTTGGTCGCCCTCCGCCTCCACCATTGATGTGGGATGAGATTGCTCGAAGGATATCAACAGCATTGAATTTCTCACTTGCAGCGGTTCCTTCTGTTGTAGCGACCATCAATTTGCCACCTCCCTCTTTGCTGCCGAGGACTGCTAGAGTTGGATTAGCTGTATCCAGTGTTAACTCCTTGAGCATCTTAGTCATCTGCTTCAAATCTCCATCAACTTCCATGACAACAACCCTTACTCCCTCAACTTGTGAAAAATCATTACCGCCACCGCTGGTTCGCAGTCTTACAATTTCAGCCTCCAATGTCTCAATACGCTTTCTTTGTTCTTTCCACTCAGAAAAGAAACGATTTGCTGTACTTGGCAATTCATCTACAGGAACTTGGAATACGTCTGAAGCCTTCCTAAGAATGGACTCTTGATTACGTGCATGTTGCATTGCAGCATTCCCTGCAACAATGTGTAACCTTTCTACACCATCTTGTACAGCATTTGATCTCACGATTCTTATCTGTCCAATTCTACCTGGTTCATCGTGGTGAGTTCCGCCACATGCCTGAATGTCGTGATCAGATATCCTAAGTATCCTTATTTCACTTCCTTTAGGTGCCCCACCCTGGTATAGATCAAAACCAAATTTACGATCTGCATCCTTCCTGTCCAGTGTCATTTTCTCAGTCCGAGAAACATTCTGTACAACTTCGTTTGCTAGAGCTTCTATGTCATCCAAATCTTTTCGCGTCAATCTCTTATGATGGGTAATGTCTAGGCGTGCAGATTCTACAGACTTGTTGGCACCAGCTTGGTAAATGTGAGGACCCAGTAGTCTTCTAGCAGCACCGCCTACAATATGAACAGCTGTATGATGATCCATTAACTGTCTTCTTCTTTCCCAATCAACTTCCCCACGAACCAAATCTCCAACCTCAAAAGACCCATTTGACAGATGAAGGATGAGATCACCAACCTTTACGGTATCAAGAACCTGATGTGATGCGGAATCACAAGTAAGACTACCATAATCACCTTCTTGGCCTCCACCTTCAGGATAAAAGCATGTCTTGTCGAGGATTATGCCATGTGTTGCACCTTCTGGAAAATCATTTCCGATAAGCTTGAGGCTTGCTAAAACACTGGCATCGAAATTTTGTTGGGAGACATCATCATAGTAAAGTGCTGTAGTAGATGGCAAATCTGGAACACTTTCAACGATTTTTTTGCTAGTTACTGCTTTTGCTGCTGCCTTTGCTTGTGCAGCGTGCCTCTCTGCCATTTCAGCGTTAAAGCCTGTTCTTAGTACAAGATTTGACCAACCAAGATCGTTAGCAATGTTAACTGCTAAGTCAGGTGCTATCCCATGGCTGTCGTTAATGGTGAATAGAATGTTATCGGGTAATTCTGAAGAGTCTTTTGGAATGTCCTTGATTGCAGTCTTTACTACTTGACTACCTTTACGCAACATCTCGTTATACCTATCCTCTTCACCACGTAGAATGGATATCAGTCCCTCCTGAGTCTGTTTCATGCGCTCTTTTGTGTAGTTAACATCAAGATGGTGCTGAGCTAATTCTGGCAATGAAACTTCAATTTCTAAATCATCCCGCATCCTAAGAACTCTTCGAGCAATCATTCTTGCAAGATAACCTGCTTTTGCATTTGATGGGACTAATCCGTCGCCCAACATATTTGCTAATGCGTGCATGTGATCTGGGATAGCGTATATCTTCGAGAGAGGTTCTGTAATAGAGTTAAACAAGTCCGCATCAATATGATGTCCACGTTCTGCTAACCTCTTCAAAAAGATACCCTGCATCCGATCTCCGTCGCTTCCAGCCTCAATGTTCATGATACCAAACAGACGACTCATTTCTCCCAATATTGAATCTAATTCAGATTGTGTCATCTCAAACCTTTCTGCCGAAAAACCGGCAAGGTTTTTCAGCCATTCAACGCTTTCTGGGTAAATCGATTCGTATATCGTTGGTGTCCCGGCTGCTGCCCAACAGAATCTTTCTAGGCCATATCCTGTGTCAATAATCTGTAATGGCATTTCAGAATATCTTATTCCCTTGATTTCAACATCCCCATCTTCGTCTTCTTGTAGGTTCATGAAAACAAGTGTAGCTAACTCAAGCCCACCAACAATCACTTCGACTGCAGGACCTGCGTTTCCACCTCCTGACCATGGGTTCTCAACATAGGTAACTTCAGATGGTGAAATTCCAAATGTTCCACATAGTAAATCATGACAGTGTTTTACACACTCTTCCATCCAGTAATACATTTTTCCTTCGTCCGGCTTATTGAAAACATGGTGCGCCATCATTTCAAAAGTCGTCAAGTGTCGACCTGATCGACCAACAGCATCTACATCGTTCAATCTAATGCAGGGTTGTGAAATTGCCAACGGGTTTGCAGGTGGATCAACTGCGCCAGATGTTACATGCGGTTGAAAATCTGCAATACTTGCAATTGTAAGGTGTATATCATCCCTCCATCTTGCTAATACTGGGTATGGCTCAACTCTTGCGTGATTTCTCTCTTCAAAGAAATTAATGAACGCTTCTCGCATTGAATCTTTCAGTTCACGTCCTTTTTGACTAAATCCAGAAATTATTGGTGCCCCAATGAATGTGTACTCATCCTCTTCTGTATCCCCGCAAGTTACTCTGGATTCATCACAGGTCCAAAACCACAAATCTGTGACCTTACATTGACGACGAAAATAACCATTCGCATGGAATACCTGAAGGTCGATTGGAGGCAGACCCATAATCATCAACTGCCCTACGGGCAAATACATGGGAACGACAATATATTTTCAAATCATCCCTAAAGAACCACAGGAATGAAGTCATGTAGGCACTGGGAGTATCATGGGGGACGAGTCATGGCAGACCCATCTCGAAGTTGAGAATGATGGTCTAATGCGCATTCGTAAGCATGGAACTATGAATGTTGATGCTATGATTGTATCAAGTCCAGAACACATGGCAAAAAGCAGTGATTCTAGGTCAATTTCACAATTGGTAAACATAGCATCAATGCCAGGTGTTGTCGGTGAAGCTTGGGCTATGGCAGACTGGCACTTTGGATACGGATTCCCTATTGGTGGAGTTCTTGCTACAGACGTGAACTGGGGAGAGGAAGGTGGATCAATTTCGCCAGGAGGAGTTGGTTTTGACATCAATTGCGGTGTAAGAATGGTAGCTCTAGAGTGTAGTATTGACGATATACCAAACCTAGACAAGTTGGCTGGCCGTCTTAATGGAAGAATTCCATCAGGTGGGTCTGGAAAAGGTGGCCTAGATATTACTCAGCGGGAGTTAGATGAGATTGTAACAAGAGGAACAAACGCAATGGTAGATCTCGGGTACGCTTACGAAGAAGATATGAATTCAATTGAGTCGAACGGAATGTTAGAGACAGATAATGGGGTTTCTGAAAGAGCAATGAACCGAGGGATGAAAGCCCTTGGGACATTAGGATCTGGAAATCATTTCCTAGAATTGCAAACTGTACAATCTGTTGAGGATAATAATCCGCACAATTTATTCGAAGGGCAAGTTGTTTGTATGATACACTCCGGAAGTAGGGGTCTTGGACACCAAGTTTGTACAGACCATGTTAGAACTCTAGAAGATAAGTACCGAAATAGAGACGGAGTTTGGCAAAATGATGAGTGGGGTTTTGAAATTCAAGATAGGCAACTTGCAGCAGCTCCGGTATTCAGCAAAGAGGGACAGTCTTACCTCGATGCCATGAATGGTGCAGCGAATTTCGCATTTGCCAACAGGAGTGCTTTAACTCACAGGCTTAGGCAAACTCTAGCAACAGAGATTGATGTTGAAACACGACTGCTCTATGATGTAAGCCACAATATTGCAAAAATAGAAGATCACGTAATCCACGGTAAGACTTGTACTTGCTGCGTACACAGGAAAGGAGCAACAAGGGCCTTACCGGGTCAACCGGTTTTAGTTCCCGGCGATATGGGCACAGGCTCATGGTTGTTAGAAGGTAAAGAAGGTAACAGAGCATTCTCCTCTTCATGTCATGGAGCTGGAAGATTACTATCAAGATCCCAAGCAAAAAAGCAGATTGATGGTAAGGCACTAAAAAGAGAATTAGAATCTAGGGGGATCAGAATTCATGCAAACACTTCAAACATTATTTCTGAGGAGGCTCCTGATGCTTACAAGGATGTGGATGAGGTGATTGGGCTTACAAACTCAGCAGGACTGACGAAACCAATTGCTAGAATGATGCCACTAGCAGTAATCAAGGGTTGATTACATACAGTAGTTCATTTTTGGTTGTCCATATGATGGCGCTGCACCACTGGTTACACCATCTGGTTCTTCACAAATTATTGATAATAGAGTGTTTACCAACTCTTTCAAGTCATCGACTTGAGTCTGTAATTCTTTTACTTTAGCCGCTGTAATTTGGCTCTCGCTGTTATTCGTCATCCCAATCCCATCCAGAGAGGCTTGCTCTCTGAACAAAAACTTGGGAAATAGGCTTTAATTGATTTCGGTCAAATCTATCAACAGACGCGCGTTTTTGAGGTAAAAAAATTACACAGATTCATCTAACTCTTCCTGAGTATCATTTTGTTCCTACTCACCCTCTGGTAGATCAGAAGCCCGTTTTTATTCTGAATTCTCAAGTGTCTGATCGTTTTGTGATGATTCATTTTCAACCATTTCATCTTATTCTTCTTCAGACTTTGATGAATTATCTAGGATGCTATTTGCGGCA
>NZLM01000065.1 GCA_002694245.1 Methanobacteriota archaeon | reverse complement strand
TTGGAGGAAAAACATACCTGGAGAAGACGAGACATCTCGAATTATGCGATTGAGATTGATGAACGGCTTTGCTCTAACCTTGTTATTAGTCGCATGGATCCTTGAACCATTCAAGCATGCAGAAGGTAAAGGCCCTGGGCTAAATGAATTACTTCAGACTGACTTGATGGTTATTCATCCACCGCTTATATTCCTGGCCTACTCTTTGTGTATTGTACTGATGGTAGTTTCAATTACATCGATATTTTCAGGTTATTCAGGTATTAAAGAACGATTAATCCATGTCGCTAGGCCTGCATTTTTCTTTGCAACCCTAGGCATTGGATTGGGCGGATTGTGGGCCTATCTAATTCTTGACTGGGGGGGTTATTGGGCTTGGGACCCTGTTGAGACAGGTTCTCTGTTACCTTGGATATGTCTAGTTGTTTTGTTACACCTCAGAACCAAACCAAACAAGACTCCTGATCATGTATGGGCGGGTGTTGCTCTTGCGTGTGGTGCACTTTCCTTGTTTGCCACCATGGTTACACGTGCTGGTGGTGTTTGGGCAGTCAGCGTTCACACCTTTGTGGTAGAATCAACAGGAACAACTCCGACAGATGTTTTTGGAAGAATTATGATACTCCTTTCTGACTTTAGCGGAATAGAAGTAGTGGTATATCTTGTTGGAATCATACAAGCAATCGGCCTATTTCTTGCCTCTCGCTTAGGGTTTAGATTTTCCTTTTATTGGGTATATCTATTGCCAGCAATAGCATTGTTGGGTCTAATTGGTGGTGGTGATATTTTAGGTAATCTTCCACTGCAATCTACTATTCCAACAGTTATCGTTTTGCTAGGACTAGGTCCCTTTGTTGAAGCTGGAATTCGTTCTTTACCATCTGGACATGATTGGGGTTGGTTTGCAATTCCTGGAATTATGGTTGGTCTAAGGTTTGTGCACGGTATGGTATTATTCGAATTAATATCTCTTCTCTTTGCTTTCGGATTAATTTTTGAGAAGGATAAAATGAAAGCGTGGGGTTGGTCAAGTGCTGGTGTTGTTCTATTCCTATCAGCATCTTGGTCTGGTATGCTGGAGGTTTGGATTTGTGCTATTGGGATGTGTGCATTCATTTCACCTTGGATAATATTTGGGGAGGATAAGGAGTCGAAATTTTCCTTCAAAGAGAGAAAATACCAGCAAAGACTTGCATTATGGTCTCCTGTAGTTGTCGTTGGACTCTATCTAATCCTGACGTTAGTTATTCTAATAGCAAGTATCGATGCAATTCAATTTGCAGCCCATGAGTTGTACGGGGCGCCTTTCATTGCAGCGATGATGATTGCTTTGACAATGTGGAGTATGAGAGAAAAGCCGGATCGCGTAGCGTATTTACTGATGGGTACTCCGATAATTTTTGTAGCAGCTTGGCTGTTTGGCAACTCGTTGGGATATGATTCACAGGACATTTTAGGTGCATCCCTATCTAGAGGGCAAATTGGATTGGTTGTTTTGATTCCAGCATTGATGGCCTTACCCGCAACAATCTCGCTTGTCAGAGAAAATCTTGGAAAAAAGAAAGTAAGATTATTCGCCCACTTCATTCATCTTGGCCTTGTGCTGATGATAATTGGCCATGTAATGAGTACTACAATTATCGATAGAGGCACATTCTCACACAGTGTAACGATGATCAAAGACGAGAAGGTCGAATGGGAAGGCTACGAATTCGAATTTGTTGAGATTGTTAAAACAGAAGATGAGTTAGAGGTCGGTGACGGATATCTAGGTGCGAAGATAAATGTCTATGATGACGGAGAATTGATTGATACAGTAGAACCGGGAGTGTTGAGATTTGATACAAGATCTAGGTCAGAAGTCGATCGTACCATCATGTGGCACGGTGATTTAGTTTTCATTATGGATGGAACCCAAGCACGCGAATTAATGGAAGGGAGTGATTTGGTTAGAATCATGGTTTACGACCTACCTGGAATTCACCTTGTGTGGGGTGGATGGACACTGATGTTGCTTGCTAGTTTGGCAATTTGGATACCGAAAAAACACCCACTTGATTGAAATAGGGATGGTTGGTCGCCGAAATATCCCCGTAGGGGACTTAAGGTGATGAACCGTGGAAGAAGGAACTATTGTCCATGTCGAGTACGATCTCTACAATGCAGAATCCGGAGACTTGATTGAAACTACTAGAGAAGATGTTGCTAAAGAGCATGATATGCATCAAGAAGGTAGGAATTACACACCACTGGTTTGTGTTGTTGGTGCTGGAAATTTAATCTCAGGGTTTGAGGATAGTCTTTTGGAAGCAGAAGCAGACAAGGATATTTCCCTAGAAATAGCACCTGCAGATGCTTATGGGGAAAAAGATCCAGATCAAATAGAGACCATTTCAATCGACAAACTACTTCGCCATGTAAGAGATCCAAAATCGCTCTACATTGGTGGACCTGTCACCATCGAAGGCCGTCAAGGAACACTTTCTTATCTAGCGGCTGGGAGAGCTAGAATCGATTACAATCACCCTATGGCTGGAAGGGCACTAAAATACGATTACAAGATAGTAAAAGTCATTGAAGGCAAGGAAGAAAAGGTTGCTGCACTACTCGAAGCAAACACCGGTCAAGAAGGGTTTGAGGTTTCATTTGATGGNGATGACATTTCAATAATTGTNCCACAAACAATGCTATTTGATCCAAATGCGGCAATGCAAAANTTCCGTTTNGTAACTGTTCTGCGAGATGCAGTAGAAGCCGGCAAAGTTTCATTTGTTGAAGTGCACGAACCAAGAGTCGCTGCAGAGGATGATGTTGCAAGCGAAGAGGAATGATNTCGCGCAATACTCATNACATCCANCGGACTCCGATAACTATGGACGACACAGAATTCTCTGCAGGAGAGAGAATTCTGCTTTCTCTGATTGGTTTCGTGTTTCTCATTTTGATTGGAGGGTTAATATTCGCTCCAGAAATATTCTGGGATGACTTTGTAAAAATCTACATTTGGGATCCTATCGTTAAGGATGCAGGAGAGAGTGGTGACGCTGGATATTCTCAAGTTAATACAATCGTGTACATTTTGACAATGGTTGCTGCTGTTATTGCATTCCAAGCCTTGTTCAGGAAATGGCAGTTGCCAGTCCATGACAATATGGTGTGGGCTCTAATGTCGTGGGTTGTTCTCGCACCTGTACTAAGAGTGCTCGAGGACGCTGATTACTTCNGAGAAGGTATTGATGTACTGTTTATATCTCCTCTNATTCACATTCACTTGGCTGGTTGGCTAATCCTATCCGCCGTTATCGGTAANATATCAAACAACAATCACATTTCATTGCTGTCCATGCTCCTTGTTGCTTATGTGGCATTTACAGGATTCCTAGTTTTACCAAACGTTCACATTCATGAAACAGGTAGATTTTGGATTTTATTTGGTTCAGTACTTGGAGGTCTGACGATTGCGGCAGTTTTGCACAATACNTGGGGCTGGGATGCAATTTCTCGTTCNATTCTTGCCTTCGCCTCAGGGTTGATAGTCATGGGATTNGGACATTGGGCCCAACTATACAAAACCCCTTGGGCTCAAGATTCAGGTCTTATGCCAAGAGATAATGATATTATTTGGCCAGTGCTTGTTGTAGTTGTCATTCCATTAATCATAACATGGGCTGTTTGGAAGATGGGAGAAGAAGATTTGGCTCAGCTCAGACTCACGGGTAATGAGGTTGGGGTTATACCTGACAAACTNTCATTNAAAGAATGGGAAAGTGAAGACCGATCAGCGCACCCTGTAGAGATTCTTACTCCAAAGGGAATATTGGCGACGCCTATGGTCGCTGGAATGATGTTTGGACAACTCTGTGATGGATTAGCAACAATGGTCGGAATAGATTACTTTGGTTACTCCGAGAAACATCCTCTGTCTGATGCCGTGATACAATTTGGAGGTAGCCTAGACATACTTGGCGAAGGAGCATGGCTGTTTTTCTTGGTTAAGGCCTCATTGGTGACTCTGATTGTTTGGATGTTTTCACAAATGAGGGTTGAGAGTAGACAACAACACCTGAGGGTGCTAATTGTATTAGCTGTGATGATTGTTGGAATGGCTCCTGGTCTGAGAGACATTGGTCGACTTATTCTAGGAGTCTAAGCGGTTGATTCAAGTCGAATTCACTGTTAGAGGTAATGAGGGGAAGGCATGGACAGACTACCAACTCGTGTCAACCGTTCCGANGCTGATTATCAAAATCGTCGAAAGCACAACCAAGAATTGGTTGAAGTATTGCGTCAAAGATTGGATAATGTCAGTAACGGTGGTGGAGGAAAGTACGTCGAGAGACATCGAAGNCGNGGCAAGNTGTTAGCAAGGGAAAGAATTGAGAAGATTATTGACCCAGGCACAGCATTCTTGGAATTATCTCCTTTAGCGGCCTTCGAACTTTATGATGGAAGAGCGCACAGTGCAGGAATAGTAACAGGGGTTGGATTAGTTCACGGACGTGAATGTTTGTTCGTTGCTAATGATGCAACTGTCAAAGGCGGCTCATACTATCCTATGACNGTGAAAAAACATATTCGGGCACAAACAGTTGCNCATGANAACAATCTTCCTTGNATNTACCTAGTTGATTCNGGNGGGGCNTTCTTNCCAATGCAAGATGAGGTATTTCCTGACATTGGGCATTTTGGTAGAATATTTNGAAATCAGGCGAAAATGTCGGGTGACGGTATCCCTCAAGTTGCTGCTGTTCTTGGAAGNTGNACNGCAGGNGGAGCTTATGTCCCAGCGATGAGTGATGAATCNATTATNGTAAAAGGCAATGGAACTATCTTCCTTGCAGGGCCACCATTAGTAAAGGCTGCAACAGGCGAGGAAGTATCTGCTGAGGAATTAGGTGGAGCAGATGTGCACACATCTCAGAGTGGAGTCGCAGATCATTTCGCAGAAGATGAGGATGAGGCATTACGCCTTGTGCGAAATGTAGTCGAAAATTTAGGTTCCAGAGAACTGGCACCGTTTGATAGAAAAGAAGCAGAGGAACCATTCCATGATGTTGAAGATTTACTCGGTCTGGTGCCTGCTGATAACAGAACACCAGTTGATGTGAAAGAAATAATTGCAAGAATCGTTGATGGCAGCCGATTCCACGAATTCAAATCTAGATATGGGCAGACTCTGATCTGTGGTTTTGCTCATATTCATGGGTATAAGGTGGGGATTGTCGCAAACAACGGCATCCTATTTTCAGAATCCTCTGTCAAAGGTGCGCATTTTGTTGAATTGTGTGGTCAAAGAGGCATACCTTTGGTGTTCTTACAAAACATAACTGGATTCATGGTTGGCAAGGCATACGAAGCAGGGGGTATTGCAAAAGATGGCGCCAAGTTAGTAACCGCAGTATCTTGCGTTAATGTCCCCAAATTTACAGTCATTATCGGAGGCTCTCATGGTGCTGGAAATTACGGAATGTGTGGCAGAGCATATGACCCTCGATTTTTATTCATGTGGCCAAATAGTAGAATTTCTGTTATGGGTGGGCCTCAAGCAGCAGATGTTCTAGCCACGGTAAAACAGGACCAAAGAGCCAGAGAAGGACTTCCTCCTATGGAAGGAGATGAACTAGAATCCTTCCGGGCTCCCATACTTGAGAAGTATGAAACAGAGGGTAGCCCCTATTACTCAACAGCGAGGCTTTGGGATGATGGTATTATTGATCCTCGTGATACGAGGGACATACTAGGGTTGTGTATATCTGCAAGCCAAAATGCCGAGTTACCAAATGACCGATTTGGTGTCTTTAGAATGTAATTGGAAATTTAATTTTTGCAATTGGAGAATTTAATATGAAACAGAAACCAAAAACTTCACTTATTCAATTGGAAATTGATGGACCGATTGCTAACGTTAGACTTGCAAGGCCCGACAAATATAATGCTATGAATGTTCAAATGATAACCGAACTGATCGAGGTATTTGCTTGGACTGCTGAGCACTCAGTTGGTAGCAAAGGTGTCCTGTTAAGCGAAGACGGAACTCCTTATCTGCGGGTCCTAACACTCTCGGGTGAAGGTAAACACTTCTGTGCTGGAGCAGATATCAATATGATGAGAGATGCAGGTGCAAACACTCCAGAAGAAAATCGAAAAGATTCAGAAAGACTAGACTCTTTGTTTAACGGGCTTTGGTCACATCCATGTTTTACAATAGGCATGATACAAGGGGTAGCCTTGGGTGGTGGAGCAGGTCTAGTTGCATGTTTGGATCATGTTGTTTGCAAACCAGAAGTAAAGATTGCACTATCTGAAGGTAAACTCGGAATTCTACCTGCAGTAATCGGCCCATATGTCTACAGAAGATTAGGTAGTGCAAATTTCCGAAGGCATGCAATGTTAGCCGGAAGAATGGATACAGATGAGGCTCTTCGAATTGGAATGATAGATGCGGTTGATGAATCGCTGGATATTTCCAAGACGCTAAAAGAAATCCTCTCTACTGGACCTTGCGCAGTAACAGCAGCTAAGGAACTAACTCTTGGGTTTGACAGGTGGAATGAAACAGACGAATCTCTGCGCCTTTGGACTCTTGATTTTACAAGCAGAATGCGAGGTAGTGATGAGGGACAGGAAGGCCTAAGTTCATTCCTTGAGAAGCGAAGTGCAAATTGGAAAACCGAGGAATGATATCATGCTGAAAAGAACACTCGTCGCTAACCGCGGTGAGATCGCATGCCGTATCATCAGGGCTTGTAAAGAAGCTGGAATTGAATCAGTTGCAGTTCATGCTGAAAACGATGCGGGAACAATATTCACTGAAATCGCAGATATTTCTGTTCAGTTAAATGGCGAAGGATTGGCAGAAACTTACCTAAATCAACAACAAATTCTCGATGTGGCCATAGACCAAGGATGTGATTCTGTACACCCTGGTTTTGGATTTTTATCAGAAAGGGCTGATTTTGCTCAAGCAGTAATGGATGCAGGTCTTATCTGGATTGGACCTTCTCCCGAAGCAATTACAAAAATGGGAGATAAGATGACTGCAAGAATAACAATGAAAGAGGCTGGGGTGCCTGTTATTCCTGGCGAAGAAATTAATGGCGGGATAGAGGAAGTAATCGAAGTAGCCCCTTCGGTTGGTTATCCACTGCTGCTCAAAGCTACTGCCGGAGGTGGGGGTAAAGGGATGAGAGCAGTGCATCACCCTGATAATTTGGAAAGCGAAGCAAAGGCAGCAATGCGGGAAGCTCTCAATGCATTTGGCGATGATCGGATTTACATCGAACGATTACTAACTGGTAGCAGGCATATAGAAATTCAAGTTTTAGCAGATAATTTTGGGCGTACAATTCACCTTGGAGAAAGAGAGTGCAGTGTTCAAAGGCGCCATCAAAAGGTGTTTGAGGAATCTCCAAGTGTAGCCTTAGATTCTGAGTTGAGGGAAGCGATGGGTAGTGCTGCTTGTAATGCTGCTAGAGCTGTTGATTATGTTGGCGCAGGAACTGTAGAATTTCTTGTAACCCCTACTGGAGAATTTTTCTTCCTCGAGATGAATACTAGGATACAGGTTGAGCATCCAGTAACCGAGATGGTAACCGGTGTTGACTTGGTAAGAGAGCAACTTCGCATAGCGGGCGGAGAACCAATGAGTTGTCGTGAGTTGTTCATGAGAGGGCATGCAATCGAGGTTAGGTTGTACGCTGAAGACCCAGCGAATAATTTCCTTCCATCTATAGGTCCACTCAAGCGATTTATTGCACCGACTGGGCCAGGAGTTAGGCTAGACACAGGTGTGAGAGAAGGGGATTCCGTCACACCAGATTATGATCCCATGCTAGCCAAACTAATCGTTTGGGCACCTTCTCGAAAAGAGGCTTTACAGCGCATGGGTAGAGCACTTGATGAATTTGTAATACTAGGATGTGTAACAAATATTAGATTCCTAAGAGAGTTATGTGACCATCCTGATGTTGTAGATGGGTGGACAACAACCGACATGATTGACAGGTTATGGCCAGACGGATGGAATCCTGAAATTACTCAATCAATATCTGATGCAGGGTTGCTAATCGCCGCTGCCTGCGAGTCGACAAATCACGGCAAGAGAATTCTTTTATCTCAAGAAATTAGTAAAGCGCCATCAATATTTTCGACAATTCAAAGGAGGTTTCCGTGATGGAATTCAAAACTTCCGAAGGCCGAGCCGAGATTCAACTCACAAAAGATGGGTCGTCGTTTATACACGAGGGAATGATACTTCATACTGGTTCGGATTTGTTGCTGGAGATAGATGGCAGAAAGCACAAAGTGACTGCAACAAAAGTTGGAGACACATGGTGGGTTCACGTCTTAGGACATACCTTACAATTCGAGATAGTTGAGCCTGGTGCAACAAAAGCTGATGACGATGGTGGCTTGTGCGCACCAATGCCTGGGAAAGTCCTAGAGGTATTAGTTACCGAGGGCCAAAGCGTGAACAAAGGAGATCCGCTAATGGTTATGGAAGCTATGAAAATGGAGCATAAGATAATCGCAGGAAGCGACGGTATTGTTGAAACAATACACTACAGAGCCGGAGATCAAGTGTCGCAAGGAGCTGAATTACTCTCCTTATCAGAATAGAAAAGAACCTATTCATTCAGTTAATTTACGTATATTCGCCTCGATGACTTTTGCACATTCCTCGAAAACTTCCAAAGGCTGTCCTACTGGGTCATCCAATTGCCAATCTTGGTCAATACGTATCGCAGGGCAACTGACACCACAGCCCATTGATATCACTAAATCGTATTCTTTCCAATCAATATCATCTATTAATTTAGGATACAAATCATCAGTCGCAATGCCTTTCGATTGTAGAATTTTAATTGCATTTTTGCTGACTTCACTTGCGGGATGAGTTCCAGCACTTGCTGCATCGTGTCCTAATTTTTTGGCAATACCTTCTGCCATTTGAGACCTACAAGAATTACCTACGCAAACAAACAACAGTCGCATGGCAATATTCAAGCACAAGACACATATGAACTGATTGTATGTACAGTAAATAGATGTGGAAGCCTGTAGCAATCTATTCTGCTTTTTTTGCACTATTTTTCGTTACTCACATTATCGCCGCAGCCAATGATATGAATCTACTATTTCAGTTAGTTGCAGGTTTAATCACTGTACAGACAATGCTAGTGGGATTTTGCTTGCATTTTTTGGGTGGCGATCCTAGAACCGCAAGGGTTCCGTCGCTTGGCTTGAGTGCAGGATTGGGGTGGGCATATGCGGGAATGTCTCTCGATTACACAATAATTCTGTGGGTAATTTCAGCCCTGGTTATTCAATATGGTACTGAAAAAGGGTTGAAGTATGGCGAACTCGCCCAATGACATGATGGCTGATTCACCTGTCAAGGTTAACACACCCGGAGAAGCTCCTGCTGGACCTTCTCCAGAAGAGCAGAAGAAAATGGAGGCAGCATACAATCAGATGAAGCGCAAGATGGCAATATCCGAAATGGGGAAAGCAATCAAGCACAAAATTATGGTATTATCAGGAAAAGGCGGCGTAGGTAAGTCTACGGTTGCTACTGGCCTAGCTCTTTCATTAGCACAACAGGGTCTGAAGGTTGGGCTCCTCGACATCGACATTACCGGTCCGAATGTACCTAAAATGATGGGATTAGATGGTAGAAGATTGAACGTTGAAGGAGGAAGAATTCATCCTGCACAAGGGCACTTGGGAGTCAAGGTAATCTCGATGGCCTTCTTGCTCGAGGATGAAGATACACCTGTTGTATGGAGAGGACCAATAAAATTGGGAGCAATTCAACAATTCATTGGAGATGTAGATTGGGGCAATTTGGATTATTTGATTATTGATTTCCCTCCAGGAACATCAGATGAGCCGCTGACTGTCGCACAAAATCTTCCTGACATAGACGGTATGGTTATCGTGACAACGCCACAAGATGTAGCACTTCTAGACTCTAGGAAATCAATTACCTTCGCTAACTCTCTAAAAGTGGATGTGATTGGAGTAATCGAAAACATGAGCGGATATACCATTCGAGGAAAGGCCCCAGCCGGAGCTGAAATCGAGCTTGCTGCACCAGGTGGTAAGACTGTGAAAGCACAGGCTGACAGTGATGGTAACTGGGCTGGTACTCTTGACATCTTCAAATCAGGGGGCGGAGAGAAAACTGCAAATGAATTCAACGTTCCATTCTTGGGCAAGTTACCTTTTGACCCTGGATTTGTGAGAGGCGGAGATGACGGTGTCCACCGAATTGTATCTGAGCCTGATGGGCCTTCATCTGAGGCATTTTCCAAAGTAGTAGCCAAGATTCAGGAAAGGGTTGAATCTGGTTCAACCGAGGGCGGTTTAGAAATTATTTGAGGCGATTTCATGGAAATACCTGAATTAAAGCGTCTCGAACGAAGGGATTTCGACATGGCGTTAACATGGTCGGATGGAACAACCCACGAGATTACGTACGATGACCTGCGGCATGCTTGTCCGTGCGCTAATTGTGCTCCTCAACGCAACGAAGATGACACTTCCATGATTTTACGCAGGTCGGTAGAAAAATTACCCAACGAAAAACCAACAGTAAGACCAGTGGGAAATTACGCGCTAGCATTTGAATGGACCAATGGTTGCTCTTCCGGAATTCATAGGTTCGAAAGAATTTGGCGATTGGGGGAAAAGTTGGATCCTGATAATGGTAAAGCATACGTCCATGGTGCATGGTAAAATCATATTTTGTTACCAGTGAAGTAGTAATGCACTTGTATGCAATGTTAGCAGGCTCAAGCAAGGAGGCAATGCCATGGATGGTGTTTATCTTACTTGGCTAATCTCGGCATTAGCAATCGGTGTCCTGTTGATGCCGATAATCAAACCTCCATGGGCAATAGTTACTGGCAATGGTTTCATTGACTTTCTAAGACGGTACTGGATTCATATTCTAATTGTTTTATCTATCTACAACGCCAAAGATTTCCTCGATGAGGTGGATAGAATTCTGATGGCAAATACAGATGGTATGCTGAATATGACTCCTTGGATTTATGCAATTGAGGGAGACATGTCTTTGTGGGTACAGGAGACTTTCAAAGCAGATTGGTTAACTGCTTTCATGACGCATTTCTACGTTGTTGGATTTATGGTCATATGCTATGTTTCTGTATTCTATTTCGCTTATTTTGATGATAGGTATATCGCAGATAGGATTAGCCTTACCATCTTCTGGGTTTACTGTTTAGCAATTCCATTTTACTTGTTCTTCAATGTCCATGTCACTGGAAATTACATTCCCGGTATGGAAACACTAGCTTACAATCATACACCTGAAATTAATGATTGGTTCCATCGTATCGATCCCTTAACAAACGGAATGCCAAGCCTCCATATCGGCTTCCCATTTGCTGTTTGGCTATGTTTGCTAAGATTTGACAGCGACGGCCGCTGGATTAGATATCGAAGAATAGTTTTCGCTTATGTTATATTGACAGCGTTCTGTATACTCTATCTTGGTATCCATTGGTTTGTAGACATAATAGGTGGAATGGTTGTAGCGGCGATGGCTGTTAATTTAGCCTCAAAAATGGCAGAGCCTTGGTGGAGGATATTTGATGAGAGAACGATAAATGCACGGCTTGCTACAGTTCTTACAAATCCGAAGCGGGCTGTAAAGGTTATTTCAGAGTCATTACAACAAACTGTTGCAAGATATACTAGACCAACTAGTAGGGAAACCGGTGTAA